>CAZTUV010000012.1:0-5016 GCA_964616595.1 uncultured Alistipes sp. | reverse complement strand
CTCGGCGGAATAGGCGATACCGCTGAAAATCTGCTCGCAGCAGCTGAAGGTGAAAATTACGAATGGACAGATATGTACGAACAAATGGCAAAAGACGCTGAAGAAGAAGGCTTTACAGCACTTGCCAAAAAGTTCCGTATGGTTGGTGATATCGAAAAACAGCATGAAGAACGTTATCGTAAACTTCTTGAGAATGTTAATAATAAGCAAGTTTTTGAAAAAAGTGGCGTTCAAATCTGGGAATGTCGTAACTGCGGACATATTGTTGTAGGCACATCTGCTCCGACAGTCTGTCCTGTATGTGCTCACCCACAAAGTTACTTTGAAATAAAAAGTGAAAATTATTAATTAAAAAGCGGACCATGAAAGTCCGCCTTTTTTATAAATATTTTCTCATTTCATAAGAAAGTTCTTCTTCTGCACCTATAAGCCGATGTGCAATATCCTTTGAACGCCTGTCAGCTGCCTGATATTGATTCATATAGCGATTAATAGATTTTATTCCCATATTACAACCATCTGTTATAAGTTCAGCAATCATACTATCTGATTCGTCCATTTTAAGTTTCACATTAGTTTTAACCCATGACATACCCTTAGCAATTGGATTTGGTTCTTTTCCATCATCATGATAATCGGCAAGTGCCATCTGCAAATCATTTTTGAGTTTTTCGTTTTCGCCCATGCTATGCTGTAATATTTTTTTCAAATCATTATCCTTAACATAGTCCATAACCTCATCAATTGCCGAAACACCCATTTTAATACCCGCATCACATTCACGAAGTAATTTAATAGTATCCTGTTCAATCATAGTTAAATCATCTCCTTTTGTGTTATTATCACCACAAAAGGTCTTTTTATACTTTTGGAAAGCTCTAATCAGATATATTTATTCTTTGGAATAAACAGCAACTATTTCTGAAATATATGCCTTATGATATGGTTCTTTGCCGTAAAATCTGTCATCGAATCCATCATCGGTTAAAAAATTCTCACCATGCATATCATAAGAATAAAGCTTACGGCATACAAAAACCAATTCAGCTTGTTCAAATGCCATACAGCCATCAATTTCTGAAGGAATAAGTCCTGTTTCTTTTACTTTGTCGCAATCCCTTCCAGAATGTGAACCACAATATGAAAGAGTTTTTCTGAATTCTTCTCCTAAAAATGAAACTGTAAAACATTCATTGTTTTCCACAAAATCATATGTATATCTGTTTGGACGGATATAACAAGTAAGAACATTTTTATTCCAAAGTACACCCAACTGTCCCCATGAGGCAGTCATTGTGTTAAATTTCTGAGAATTACCACCAGTTAAAAGCATCCATTGCTTACCGATTTTCTCAAACGGATTGAACGACAGTTCAGAGAGATTAATTTTTTTAAAAGCCATGTAAAAATTCCTCCTTATATATTATTCCGAAAATTTACTGACTTTTCATTTTCAGACCTTTCTGAGAACGGCTTTATACCTAAGACGCAATTTATCTGTAATGAGAGCAATAAATTCGGAATTTGTAGGTTTACCTTTTCCAGTATCAACTGTATAACCAAAAAATGCATTAAGTGTATCGACATTGCCTCTGTCCCAGGCTATTTCGATAGCATGACGGATTGCACGTTCAACACGTGAAGAAGTAGTATCATAAATTCCGGCAACGGTAGGATAAAGAAGTTTTGTAACACTATCCAGAAGATTTTTATCTTCTATGGAATAAAGTATAGCTGTTCTCAGATAATGGTATCCTTTTATATGAGCCGGCACACCAAGCTGATGTATAATATCTGTAACAACTATTTCCATATCATCGCTAAGACTGTTTGCACGGTCACCAAGTGCAGAATTTATAGCACTACAAAGGTCGTCAGCATCATAGGGCTTTAATAAAAACTTTGAAGCACCATTTTCCATTACTTGTCTTTCAATAAATTCATTGTCATATGACGATGTTACCACAAAAACAGGGAATTTAACACCTTGTTCTTTCAGTTTTTTCATAATTGAAAGGACATCACCATTTTGAAGCGTGATATCAATAACGACAACATCTGGCGGGTCATTCCTTATAGAATCAAAAATGACGTTGCAGTCTTTACGCCTTGTATATGCATACATACCTCTTTCACGGAGTTTATTGGCAACACTCACACCAGTTTCGGCAGAATCGTCACCAATAAGTACTCTTATCTTGTTATTCATTTTTTTGTACCTCCTTTTGTTCTGTAAATATATTCTATCACAGTTTTCATAGGAAGTGCAACAAATTATTAAGGGTATTTATATACTTTAACGACGGGAAATATATAAAATTGTAAGTCAAAAAAATTATTGTCGGATTAAAGATGCGATTTTGCAAGAATACCGTCGGCAATTGTTCTTACTTTAGTGCCTGGCGGAAATAGTTTGTCGGCAAGCTTTGAAACAGGGTTCTTTTTGGCTATGCGTGAATAAACCGGCAGGATTTCAGGTTCAGTAGTATTTTCAGACCAATTTTTATATGTAATGTCGGAAATACATGACCGGAGTAACATTCTGTCAGCCGGTGCAGAATGATTTTCAAGAAAAACCAATGGCAATTCACAGCCCGATTTGCTAATATTATATTTTGCAAAATATTTCTGATACATTTCATTAAAGTCATTCATTCCCTGAACAACCTTACTGTTTTTGTCAGATGATGAAAGTATCTCACATTGAAAGGGAGTTTGTGGCTGATATTCATCAAGTAAACTCAAAGTTCCAAATACAATAAAACCTATCATATATGGATTTTTACAAAAATCTGATTTAAGAACTTTATTCTGAGGAATATCAAATCCATACATTGCATAAAGTCCAAAGGCACATCTCAATGCAAGATAGTCAGGAGAATCCACTTCAAGAAGCCGCTGGGCTTGTATAAATCCTCTTAAACGTCCGGATTTTACCATAAGGGGAATTGTCGGAGAAAGCAATAATGCTTTTGAACCTTTTAAAATAGGTATTTCAATATCTTTTTCGACATTCCCTCCGATATGTAAAAGTTCTGACGGAGAAACCCCTGATTTTTTCTGAATCTCCTCAAAATTTTCTGATACTACAATAGTATAATTATTATATCCACACTTTTCAAGAATTGAATTTATAATATTTTCCGGATAAATACTGTTAACAACTACTATTATTTTTTTGCCATATTCAATTGCTTTATCATAAAGTAATTTACCACAGGTTCTTGTTACAGAAAAGCTTTCAATAAGTTCAAATTCTTTTTCAACAAGTATATCCGGATTTTTTATTTTCCCTGTTTTCAAGAGTATATCATATACATTATAAATAGTAGCATTATGATACTTCTTAAAAGCAGTTTCCTGTGCTTCCATACGAAGCCGGGCAAAATGCTTATTGGATTTACTTATTTTATGAAAATCATTTTCCATAAGCATAAATATATCTGATTCTGATGAAAATGGAGTCATGATAAGAATATCTTTCATTTTAAAGCTCACTGCTTTTATTTTAGGATTTTCAATTTCAGAAAACATCTTTTTTAAAATATCATTCTGTTCAACAGAAAAAGAATTTGTATGATTTCTCATTAAATTGCTCCTTACCAATCATATCCATAATCATAACTGTAATCATAATCATAGTATCCATAGTCATATTCATAATCATAGTCATAATATCCATAGTCATAGCTATAATCATAATCGTCATAACCGTAATCGGTATACGTATCATAATAAGAAGATGTAGTATTTTGTTCATCGTATTCTTTTTTGAGTTCTTCCGAGAAGTTTCTCTGCCCTGATGAAAGCTGTTCGCCGTCATTAAGCAATTTATACTCATCAAGCGTTAATGAACCTTCGGAATTATATGCTTTTATAAGTTCATCTTTTGTAGTATATTGTTCAGAATAGTTTCCGTCACTATCATAAATATATTCCTGATTCCATAAACCAAAGAATGACCAGACAGAGTTATCTCTGAACAAAGAATCAATATCTGGAGTATTATTACATTCACTTATAGCAATAATTTTATTGTTCATATAATTTTGTATAGCTATAAGCTGGTCACTACGGCTACCGAACTTTTCAGTATCAGTATATAAATCATATGATGCTATATCAAAAGTCGATTCATCTACGGAATAAGCACTGCTCATACCATTCCAGACCCATATGAGGTTATCCAATCCAAAATAATTTGTATAGCGATTATATATAAGATTCCATAACCAACGGTAAGATTCAGCACCACCTGCTCCCCACCAGTATGTACCACCTTCATCGGTATCATAACCAAGCGAAGCCTCATATAACGGTCTCCAAAGTACTGGAATATCCTTTTCTTTAAGAGGCATAAGCTGATTTATTGCCATTTCGTCTATATCAGATATAAGATTATAACAGTCTTGTGTAATAGTTCCCATATTAAGCATATTAAGCAGTTCTTCAGTGGAATACATTGAAATATCTTCATAAGTCATAGCATTCCATATTGAAAAATCACCTTCAGAGGCATAAACAGAAGACTGCAAAGACGGAGAATTCCATTCCCATGTAATGCTGTTTATACCACCTTGTTCGCTCCACCTGATGCAAGCATCAACATTATCTGAAGAACTGATATCACTTACAGTTGAAAATCTTATAACAGGATATTGTCCGGTAATATCATGAATAAGTTCAATTTCAGCATTATCTGCTCCGGAAACATATTGTCCTGTCAGAGTATATTTACCATAATTATCAGAAAGGAATTGCATAAGATTTTTAGTTGTTTCTGATGCATCAGGATTTGCTGTTGAAGAATCTGTTTCATAACTTATGTTATTTACTGAGTAACTGTTTTCGACATCAAGATAATCAAGCATGATTTCTCCATTTTCCGGAATAACTTCTATTTCGGCATAACCTTTCTCAAGAAAAACACCATAACAGGTTATTTTATGAAACTGTCCGTCAGCACTTGTTGTAAATCTACATAACTCAGCACCATCAAGCAATATCGTACAATTA
>CAZTUV010000011.1:0-20708 GCA_964616595.1 uncultured Alistipes sp. | reverse complement strand
ATATAGTATTGGAAATAATATTGTTTGTTGCCTGAAAATAATAATTTTTGCCATATTACATTTAAGCCGACGTAATAAATTGCGTCCCCATTGATAAGTGAAAAAATTTATTGTATAAAACTGATTTAATTATACAGTAATAATGACATATGTGTCAAGTTATTTTATATGACAAGTAAATAATAAAAGAAATTTTATAAAAAGACTTGATTTTTCAGAAAATACATGGTATAATAAAATATAGTGATAATTGACCCGAAAGACCGGAAGTTTCCGGTCTTTCGTATTATTTGACTCCACATTAAGTGCTTTCTCTCACTTGAAAAAGTATTTTTGTGAAATATCACATAATTTTTTGCGTTGATTTGTATGTGTTATACAAATGCTACGGCGAATTTACTCATGAAAGGAGATGATTGTATGAAGTTCAAAAAATTTGGTGTCACCGAAAAAAAAGTATATGACCTTATTAAGCCAATAACTGACGAACTTGGTTATTACCTCTGGGACGTATGTTACGAAAAAGAAGGTGCTGTATGGTATCTTCGTATATTCATTGACTGCGATGAAGGAATTACCATTGCTGACTGTGAAAGAGCTAATGCTCCTATAAATGATATTATAGACGAAAAAGACCCTATATCTCAAAGCTATACTCTTGAAGTAGGTTCGGCAGGTCTTGAAAGGGAACTTGTTAAGGAAGAACACTTTGAGATATGTGAAGGTGATACTGTTAAAGTACATTTCATAAGAAGTATTGATGGCGAAAAGGAAATTATTGCAGTACTTTCAGGAGCAGATAAGGAAGGCGTTTCAGTTGTCATGGAAGATGGAACAGAAAAAAAATTCCCACTTTCAGATATCGCATATGTTAAACTCTATTTTGAAATGTAATCAGTTTGCAATTATTACTGATTTTAACCGTGTTTAGTAAGAAGTTCCCCGCTTCTTCAGGCGAGGGAGGACGCTACAAAGAAAATTAAGTTTAGTACTAATCGGTTCAGAAATTAATAATATTCTCCATTTCTATAATATGGGATTTGTGATAGACAGGGATTTCAACGCAAGTCTTAATTTAGCAAATTATAAATCTGCATAATTTCACATACACGAAAATGTAGATATGTACCTATCGCTACTGGGGAATTAAAGCCTGTGGAGTGTTATATTAAACGAAAGTAGCTCCGGCAAAATCGGACACGTTGAATCAGGAAGGCATTTCGTGAGGAGTGCCATAGTATAGATATTATAGATTTATATAAGTTTGTATATATTTATCGTAGCGGAACAAAGAGTATCAATAATAATCGGAGATAATTGGTATTAATGTATCTGATAATTCCATACTCCGAAAATTTACAGAATGTAAATCAATTATTTATAAATTTTTATACTGGAGGAATACACAGACATGAACATTAATAACGGCTTTTTTGACGCACTCGAATCTCTCGGAGAGGAAAACAGCGTTGAAACAGACCTGCTCATCGAAAAAGTAAAGTCAGCTATGCTTAAAGCTGCCAGAAAAGCTTACCCACACAGTGAAGAACGTATCAAGGTCGATATTGACCCGCTTACAAAGAAATTTGCAATGTACATCGAACAGGAAATTATTGACGATTATCCGATTGATGAAAATGAAATTAACATTGATGTTGCAAGAACTATTGACCCTAATGCATATATAGGCGGCAAAATTCTTAAAGAAATCGATATTTCAAAGCTTGGCAGAATGGCAGCACTTTCAGCAAAACAGTCCATAAAAGGTGACCTCAGAGAAATAAATCGTGAACAAATGCTTAGTCGTTTTGAATCAAAAGAACATGAATGCATTACAGCAAAGATTTCTCAGGTTGACCCGAACAGAGGTACAGTTACTGTTGAGTATGACGGAACGGAACTCTATCTTTTTAAAAACGAACAGATTCCCGGAGAAGTCCTTGAAGAAGGCAAAACAGTAAAGGTATATATTACTAATATCGTAGGAAAAACTAAAAAGCCTATTGTAAAGATTTCACGTACTCATAAGGATTTGGTAAAAAGACTCTTTGAACAGGAAGTTCCTGAAATATATGATGGCACTGTTGAAATAAAGGGTATTTCAAGAGAAGCAGGCTCACGAACAAAAATGGCTGTATGGTCAAAAGATAAAAACGTTGATGCAGTAGGTGCTTGTATAGGTACAAAACGTTCAAGAATAAAGGCTGTTGTTGATGAACTCAATCAGGAAAAAATCGATATAATCCTTTGGAGTGAAGTTCCTGAACAGTATATTTCAAAAGCTCTTGCTCCAGCTGAAGTACTCAGAACAATCATTACTTCTGATGAAGAAAAAACTTGTACAGTAATTGTACCTAACAATCAGCTTTCACTTGCAATTGGAAATAAAGGTCAGAATGCAAAGCTTGCTGCAAAACTTACAGGCTATAAAATCGATATTAAACCACAGTTTGACACAGAAACCAATCAGGAAGCTCCTGAACTTAATCCGGATTTTAAAATCGAACAGCCAATATCTGAAATGACAGAAAGTATTCCGGAAGAAAATATACAGGCTGAAACAGCAACTCCTGAAAACGAAACTCCAACAGAGGAATAATTTATGAAACCTAAAAAAATTCCGATGAGAATGTGCCTTGGCTGTAATGAAATGAAACCTAAAAAAGAACTTATCCGTGTAGTTAAATCTCCGGAAGGTGATATAAGTCTTGATTTTACTGGGAAAAAATCCGGACGTGGTGCATATATTTGCCGTAATACAGAATGTTTTGCTAAGGCAAGAAAATCAAGACGCTTTGAAAAATCGTTTTCATGTAAAATAGATGATACTATTTATGAGGTGATGGCAGATGAACTCCAGAAAAACAGCTAATCTGCTTACCATGTGTATCAAAGCAGGAAAAATAATAAAAGGTTTTGACAGTGTATGTGATGCTATAAAAAATAATATGACATACTGTGTCCTTACAGCGTCAGATGCATCTGAAAAAACTATCAAGGAAATCAGTTTTATATGTGAGAAGTATTCCGTACCATTAATAAAAACAGAACTTTCAAAAGATGAACTGGCTCATATATGCGGAAAAGTTACGGCAGTCATTGCAGTTTGTGACAAAGGCTTTTCTGATGGTTTCTCTAAACTAAATTCCTGAATTTATATTATAAAAACAGTTGCATGAATATTTTATGTAATACAATTTAACTGGAGGTATTAGGCCTATGACGAAAAAAATTAAAATCAGTGATGCATCTAAGGATTTTAACGTTTCCACTCAGGAAATTATTGACTTTTTTGCAACAAAAGATAATAAAAAAAGAAGTGCATCAAGCAGTCTTAATGAGGCAGAAATGAACCTTCTGCTTGAACATTATACAAAGAAGCATGAAGTTAAAAGCTTTAATAATTACTATGGTTCGAAAAATGACAATAAAAAGGAGTTTGCAAAGCAAGATAAGAAAAATTTTGGCAAAAAAAATGATAGAAATACAAAACAATCTGCTCCGGTCAGAAAAAATGAACCAAAACAAGAAGAAAAGAAACCTGAAATTGTTCCTGAAAGTAAACCAGCTGAACCTGTAAAACCTACCGAACAGCCAAAGCACAGAACAAATAAGAAAAACGATAAGAATAAACCTATGGCTAAAGCTCAGGACAGAGGAGAACGCTCTAAGTTTAATGTTTCATTCAGTTCAGAGACAGCACAGACTTCTACTCAACGTCGTACAGTTGATACAAGAGGAAGTTATGTTGACCTTGATAAGTATAATGAACGTTATGAACAAATAGCTCCTACTAATAAGCACAGAAATGATAACTATTCTTCTAAAAAACAGAAAATTAATCAGAAGTCTGCTCAGCGTGCAAGGCAACAATATTCTAAAAAGGAAACTGAAACAGAAAAGCTTAAAAGACTTGAACTTGAAAGAGCAAGAAAACAACAGCTTAAAGTTATGATTCCAGATGTTATTACCGTAAGCGAACTGGCAGCACGTCTTAAAGTTACTGCTACCGAAGTTATCAAGAAACTTATGGGTCTTGGAATTATGGCTACAATAAATCAGGAAATTGACTTTGATACAGCGTCACTTGTTGCTGACGAACTTGGTGCAAAAGTTGAAAAGGAAATTATTGTTACTATTGAAGAACGTCTTATAGATGACAGTGATGACGATGATACAAATCTTGAACCACGTTGTCCGGTTGTAGTCGTAATGGGTCACGTTGACCATGGTAAAACTTCTATTCTGGACAGAATAAGAAACGCTCATGTTGCTGCTGGTGAAGCAGGCGGTATTACTCAACATATAGGTGCATATCAAGTAAAAATAAATGGTCAGGATATAACATTCCTTGATACTCCGGGACATGAGGCATTTACTTCAATGCGTGCAAGAGGTGCTAATATTACAGATATTGCTATTCTTGTTGTAGCCGCAGATGACGGCATTATGCCTCAGACAATCGAATCTATTAATCATGCCAAGGCTGCTGGTGTATCACTTATAGTTGCTATAAACAAAATGGACAAGGAAGGTGCTAACCCAGACCGCATAAAAGAAGAACTTACAAAATACGATATCGTTTGTGAAGAATGGGGCGGTGACGTTATTTGTGTGCCTGTTTCTGCAAAAACCGGTGAAGGTATTGATGAACTTCTTGAAAACGTTCTTCTTGTTGCTGAAGTAAAGGAACTTAAAGCAAATCCGGAAAGACTTGCAAAAGGTACTGTTATTGAAGCTCGTCTTGACAAAGGCAGAGGCCCTATTGCAACTCTTCTTGTGCAAAATGGTACTCTTAAACAAGGTGACGTTCTTATTGCCGGAACAGCTGTCGGCAGAGTAAGAGTCATGACTAACCATAAGGGAAAAGCAGTTAAATCTGCCGGTCCTTCAGTACCTGTTGAAATTACCGGTCTTGCCGAAGTGCCAAGTGCAGGTGATACTTTCAATGCCGTAGATGATGAAAAGCTTGCAAGAGAACTTGTTGAAAAAAGAAAGCATGAGGCTAAACAGGAACAGTTTAATGCTTATAGAAAAGTTACTCTTGATAATCTGTTCAGCCAGATTGCGGAGGGAGAAATAAAGGAACTTCCAATCATTGTTAAGGCAGATGTACAGGGTTCTGTTGAGGCTGTAAAGCAGTCACTTGAAAAACTTTCCAACAATGAAGTGAGAGTAAGAGTTATCCATGGAGCAGTAGGTGCTGTTAAGGAAAGTGACGTTATGCTTGCCAATGCATCAAACGCTATTATCGTCGGATTTAATGTAAGACCTGACCCTGTTGCTTCCGAAAATGCACTCCGTGATGGTGTTGATATAAGACTTTACAGAATTATCTATGATGCTATCGAGGAAATTACTACCGCTATGAAAGGTATGCTTGCTCCTAAGTTCCGTGAAGTTGAACTTGGTCGTGCTGAAGTTCGTCAGGTATATAAAATTTCCAATGTGGGAATGGTTGCGGGTAGCTACGTTCTTAATGGCAAGATTACAAGAGGTTGTCAGATAAGAGTTGTTCGTGACGGAATTATTATTGCTGATGATAAAATTGCTGGTCTTAAACGTTTTAAAGACGATGCTAAGGAAGTAGCCGACGGTTATGAATGTGGTATCAGTCTTGAAAAATTCAGCGATGTTAAGGAAGGCGATATATTTGAAGCTTATATTGTTGAAGAATATCGTGAAGACTGATTTATAATTCTTCTATTCAGAGCGTATCTGCTTGTACAGGCGGGTATGCTCTGAATAATTAAAAATATTTATGTCATATTGTGACAGAAAGGAACTAAATGGCAAATTTTAAAAACAGCCGTATGGCAGAAGATATAAAAAGAGAAATGACTGCTATTCTCAGGGAACTTAAAGACCCTCGTATTGACAAGATGCTTACAATAGTAAGAGTTGATTTATCCGGTGATATGTCAGTTTGTAAAATATATGTATCAAGTTTTGAGGGAATAGAAAAAACTTTGGAATCTGTTAAAGGTCTTACAAATGCCAGTGGATTTATCAGACGTGAACTTTTCCATCGTCTTAAAATGCGTAAGTCTCCGGAACTCACTTTTATAGCCGATAACTCCATTGAAAGAAGTGCTGAAATTAGTAAAAAACTTAATGATTTGCTCAATTAATAATTTTTGAGGAGTGTATTTTATGTATATAGGATTCAGTGAAGCAGAAACCTTTATCCGTAACTGTAAAGACGCAATTATAATTACTCATCGCAGTCCTGACGGTGATTGTATTGGTTCAGGTTTTGCAATGAAAGAAATTCTGAATCAACTTGGAATACGTAGCAGAGTTATTTGCCATGACGATTTTCCTAAGAGGTATGATTTCCTTACAGAAGTTGGAGCAGGAGAAGATTTTGAACCTCAGTCCGTTATTGCGGTCGATATTGCAGATACTAAACTTATGGGAAAATATCAGGAAATCTATGGCGATAAAGTACAATTGTGCATAGACCATCATATTTCTAACAAGGATTATGCAGAAAAAACCCTGCTTCATTCAGATGCGTCGGCTGCTTGTGAAGTTATTTATGACCTGGCTAAATTTATGGGGCTTAAACTTACAAAACATTGTGTTAAATGCCTTTATACAGGTATTGCAACAGATTCAGGCTGTTTCAAATTTCAGTGTACAACTGCTCATACACATGAAGTAGCAGCTGAAATTATGAGAGAATACAGTGATATAAATTTCTCAAAAATAAACAGAAATATGTTCGATGTCAAATCATATGGCAGAATTAAACTTGAAAGCAAATTAAACGATATTATAGAAAGTTATCTTGATGGAAAACTTTGTATAATATCAGTTACCAGAGATATGATGAACAGTCTGGGTGTTTCAGAAGATGAACTTGAAGGCTTTGCACCACTGACTATACAATATGAGGGCGTTGAAGTCGGAATATTTATACGTGAACGTCAGGACGACTATAAATGTTCATTCCGTTCAGCAGATGAAGTGAATGTTTCTAAAATTTGCGAGATTTTTAACGGCGGTGGTCATAGCAAGGCAGCTGGCTGTAATCTTTCCGGAAACCTTGATGACATAAAAAAACAACTTATTGAAGCTGTCAGGTGTTCTATATGATGAATGGTATTTTATGTGTGAATAAACCACAGGATTTCACATCATTTGACGTTGTGGCAAAACTCCGTGGCATACTTGGAATGAAAAGACTTGGTCATGCTGGTACTCTTGACCCTATGGCAACAGGTGTACTTCCGGTTTTTGTCGGAAACGCCACAAAAGCCTGCGATATTATGCCGGATAATTTTAAATCTTACCGTGCAGGTTTCAAAATGGGACAAACCTCTGATAGTCAGGATATTACAGGAAAAGTTTTGACAACATCAGATAAAATTATATCCATTGATGATATAAACGCAGTTCTTCCTGATTTTGAAGGGAAAATTATGCAGTTGCCTCCGATGTATTCGGCAGTACAAGTAAATGGTAAACGTCTTTATGATTTGGCACGTCAGGGAATAGAAGTCGAACGTCAACCACGTGAAATAGAAATCAGAAAATTGAATGTTTTGGAATATGATGCAGATATTCAAGAGGGTATTATGGAAATTGACTGCGGAAAAGGTACTTATATACGTACAATTATCCATGATATAGGTCAGAAATTAGGTTGTGGCGGTATTATGACATCTCTGGTCAGAACCTATGCCAGTGGATTTACTTTGAATGATTGCTATACTTTTGAACAGATTCAACAGGCACGTGATGAAAATAATCTTGAAAGTCTTATACTTCCTATTGAAAGAATATTTAATACTCTGCCAAAACTCCGCCTTAATGAACATCAGACCAAATTATATAAAAATGGCGTTAAGCTTAATCTTGAAAAAATTCATAATATAATTGAAGGTTGCGAATTGTACAGTTTGTATGGATTTGACGGAATGTTTATCGGGACCGCTGTTGCTGATTTTGAAAACGCTGTTTTACGTATAGGGAAAAATCTTGCCTGAGGTGTATAATATGACGGAAATTACATTAAATGATAAAATACTGACTAAATCAGCAGTTGCACTTGGATTATTTGATGGTATTCATTGCGGTCACAGACTTATTATTGATAAAGCCTGTGGTTATGGACTTACTCCGGCAGTTTTTACATTCCGAAGCGAGTCCGTGAAATTTAAACACGGCAAACCTTTTGAATACATCTATACTAATAATCAGAAATTTCATTACTTTGACAAAATCGGTGTACAATATGCATTATCACCGGATTTTGAAAGTATTAAAAATATGTCCGGTGAAATATTTGTTCAAAAAGTTCTCTGCGATTGCATGAACGCCGGAGCAGTAGTCTGCGGTGAGAATTTTCGTTTTGGAAAAAATGCCTCATGTGGTTCTGAAGAACTTAAAGTTTTTGGAAAAATATATGGATTTTCAGTTGAATCAGTGCCTCTTGGCAATGACGCCTTTTCTTCTGAAAAGTTCCGTACTATGTTGAAAAATGGTGAACTTACTTCTGAAAGTCCATATATACTTTATGGTGAAGTGGTTCATGGCAAGCAAATCGGCAGAACTATAAATTTTCCTACAATAAATCAGAATTATGCCGACAGACAAATTATTCCGAAATATGGCGTATATTATACTCAGACATATATTAATGACAAAAAATACAATTCCATAACTAACGTTGGCGTTAAACCTACAATCAAAGGTATTCACGCTCCACTTGCTGAAACTCATATACTTGATTTTTCAGGAAACCTTTATGGAAAAAAAATTGAAGTTGAATTCTGTGGATTTATCCGTCCTGAAATGAAGTTCTTATCTGTTGATGAACTTAAAAGACAGATTTCAAGGGATATTGATACAGTTTGTTCTTTTATATGATATTCGCAACATTTTCACGGCACTATCACAAAAAAAAGTTACAATTGTGTTGCATGAGATTCTAAAAATTGTTTCAGGAGGTAGACCAATGATTGAGGTTAAAAACCTTAGCAAAAAATACGGTGATAAGCAAGCCGTCAAAGACATTAGCTTTAAAGTGGAACAGGGTGAAATATTAGGATTCTTAGGGCCTAATGGTGCTGGTAAATCTACTACTATGAATATGCTTACCGGTTATATTTCATCTACTTCCGGACAGGTAATTATAAACGGTGTTGATATATTTGAAAATCCTAAGAAAGCAAAGTCGTTTATAGGATATCTTCCGGAGATTCCGCCACTTTATGTTGATATGACGATTGATTCATATCTTAATTTTGTGTATGACCTGAAAAAATGCAAACTTCCACGTAAGGCTCATCTTAAAGATGTGTGCGAATTGTGCAAGATTACAGATGTCAGAACACGTATTATTAAAAATCTTTCAAAAGGTTATCGCCAAAGAGTAGGTCTTGCTCAGGCTCTTATAAATAATCCGCCCGTACTTATTCTTGACGAACCTACAGTAGGTCTTGACCCTAATCAGATTATCGAAATAAGAACGCTTATTAAAAAACTTGGCAAACGCCATACCGTTATATTATCATCACATATTCTTCCGGAAATACAGGCAGTATGCGACAGAATTATCATTATAAATAAGGGAGAAGTCGCTGCTGACGGTACAGCTGATGAAATCGCTAAACAGCTTACTAATGAACATAAAATGACACTTCGTATTGAAGGTACTACTAAAACAGTTGCTGATAAGGAAGAAATAGTTAATGCTATAAAATCTCTTAAAGGTATAAAATATGTCCGTGCGGATATGGAACGTGAAAAAGGTATTTACGATTATGATGTTGAGGCAGATGAAAATACTGATATACGCCGTTCCTTAAACGAGCTTTGCAGACAAAAAGGCTGGAATATTCTTATGCTGCAACTTTCTGACATGACGCTTGAAGATATATTCCTGAAAATTACTATGGGCGATAGTAATGTTAAAGTTGAATCAGCACCACGTCCACGCATAAATATAGATTTTGGTGATAATAATCAGGATTCATCTGAGGATAATGACAATAATAACGGAGGTAATGACTGATGGGTGCAATTTACAGACGTGAAATGAATGCATTTTTTATATCAGGAGTAGCTTATGTATTTCTTTTTGTATTTTATCTGCTTTCCGGATATTTCTTTTATGCAGGAGTAATAGGGTCAGGAACAACTGATACTTCTCCTATGTTCAGCAGTATGTTTATAATAATACTTTTTCTTATTCCAATTCTTACAATGCGACTTCTTAGTGAAGAAAAGAAAAATAAAACCGACCAGGGATTGGTTACAGCTCCTATAAGCTTATGGGATATAGTTTTAGGTAAATATTTTGCTGCACTCACATTATTTGTTATTGCAGAAAGTATAGTGTTTGTTTATGCAGGAATACTTGCATATCTTGGCGATGTTGTATGGACTACACTTTTAGGAAATTATTTTGCAATGCTGTTTTTAGGTGCATCATTTATAGCAGTCGGACTTTTTATTTCTTCTCTTACTGAAAATCAAATGGCATCGGCTGTGGCAAGTATGCTTGCATTATTTGTACTTTATCTTTTTGATTCATTTGCTGTCAATATCTCAAATGAATATATTAGTACAGCTATAACTTCACTTTCATTCTATTCAAGATATATCGAATTCACACAGGGAATATTCAGTCTTCCAAGTGTATTGTTTTTCCTTAGTGTAGCGTTTCTTTTCAACTTCTTCACTGTAAGGGTGCTTGATAAGAAACGTTGGGGCTGATTTATGAAAGGAAGGTATTTTTCAGATGAAAGATAAAGAAGTTACAATCGAAAAACAGAACAAGCCTAAAAAGAAAAAGAATTTAAAAAAATTCAAATATGGGTCTATGTCAGCAGTAGTCATTATTCTTGTAATAGTACTTGTAATTATTCTGAATTTAATATGTAATATGGTTGCAAAGCGTTCGCCCATGAAAATAGACCTTACAGCAGATAACCGATATGAAATAAGTGAGGAATCTATTGAGGCTATACAGAATCTCAGTTATGATGTTGAAATTACAGTTACATTCTCCAAGAGCGATTTTGAATCATTGGCAAGTTACTATCAACAAATGTATGCGTATTATTATGGCATTAATGTTGAAACTCCTTATGATATGATTCCTTCAATACTTGAAAATTATGAAATGTATTCCAATCAGGGCAAAGGTAATATCAAAGTACAATATGTAGATATGAACAAAGACCCTGATATTATAGCAAAATACAGAGAATATTATAATAATGACATTCCTGAAGGAAGTATTGTTGTATTTTCTGAAAATAATGGAAATGGCAGAGTAAAAGTAATTAGTCAGGAAGAAGTTATAAATATGATTCAGCCTTCAAATACAAGTACACAAACTGATATTACTATGAATTTTGTGGGCGAAAGTACTATTACTTCTGCTGTCCTTAATGTTACAGATTCAAATCCGGTCAGAACAGCTTTTGTTTCTACAATAAATGGTTCTTCACTGGCAGGACAGGGATATGATTCAGCTACATCAAGCTTTATGGAATTCCTTGGTAAAAACGGCTATGATTGTACTGAAGTTGATATAGCAACTGATGACCTCAGTCCAGAAGATTATGACTTAATCGTTGTGCCAATGCCATCTGTTGACTTTAGTGCAGATGTTATTGACAAATTAAGCAATTTCCTCTACAATGACGGAAATTATGAACGTAATATGCTTTATATTCCAAGTCTTTATGTTACAGATTTGCCTAATATTTCTGAATTCCTTGCTGACTGGAGTATTCAGGTAGAAGATAGTGCGATTCTCGATGACAGTAACTGGATTGAAACTTATCTTGGTTTCAATAGTAATGTAAATATTAAGCTTTCAATAAATGATTCGGATTCAGTAGGAACTCTTCCTAACGATTCGCTTCCTGTTGTTGCACCTGCTACAAGAAAGCTTTCGATTCTTACAAAGAATAATGACAGTGTAGCAGTTTCTGTTCTTCAGTCAATGGAAACTTCATATGACCAAGATAATGAAGAAACAGGTGCAAGAGATGCTGTTGTTCTTTCCAAGAAAGAAACAAGTTCAGGTCTTGACCGCTATACAAGTAATATGCTTGTACTGGGAAGTTCATTTATGATAAGCAATTCCATTCTTACACAAACAAATTCTTATAACAACGCTAACGTTATAATTGGTATTCTTAATACAATGACTGGCAAGGAAACAGCAGCGGTAATACCAGAAAAGGCACTTCAGCAATCACTTATTACTCCTACTTCCAGTGAAATGAATACTATTAAGGTAGTTTCTGTATATGTAATACCTGCAATAATTGCAGTTGTCGGAATAGCTGTATTCGTAAGGAGAAAGAACCGATGAGTAAAACAACTAAAAGTATTATTGGACTTAGTGTGGCAGTTATTGTATTGGGTGGGGGACTTGTTGCATTAAAGCTTACTGAACCTGATTCAGAAAACACTGAATCAAGTATAGAGTCTTCTGATGAATCGTCTGAAACTTATGGTGAGGGTCTTGTTGTATTAAAGGACGATAAATCCAATGACGAAGAAAGAGTAATAGAAGAAGTTACTGTTAAAAACAGTGAGTGTACTCTTCATGTAATAATGAATACTGAACCGACAGAAGATTCGGCTGCGACATATACTCTTGATGGTTATGAAGACATACCTCTTAATACATCAGTCGTTGGAACTCTTGCCAATAATGCTAATAATATGATAACAAATTCAATAGTTGATGAAAATTGCACTAATCTTTCAAAATTTGGTCTGGATAATCCTCAGGCTGAAGTAGAAGTAACTTTCCGTACCGGAACAGTTGTGAAATTTCTGATTGGTGATACAGCACCAGCTGATTCGGCAACTTATCTTATGATTGATGGTGAAAATACTGTTTATACTGTTGCAACATCTTATTTGGCAAATTACAGCAAGAAACTTGATGATTTTATTGACAAGACCATTCTGGAAGAACCTGATGAAGAAAATTATCCTAAAATAAACAGTCTTAAAATTGAACGTGAAGATATTGATTATGATATTCTTCTTGAATACGACAAGAGCAGTGATGATAGTGAATATTCAGGTGGTACTTCTGCTACTATGGTTATGGTAGAACCAACTGATGCTTATTTGACAGTGGAACGTTCAGAAGATATAACTAATGGAATGTTTGGTTTGCAGGCTGACGGTATATATGCTGTTCATTGTAAAGAATCTGATATAGCATCTGCCGGTCTTAAAGAACCTTTCTGTCGTGTAACTATGGATTGCGATGATGGCAATAATTATGTGCTTCTTTTAAGTGAACCATTTACTGATAATAGTACAAAATATTGTTATGCAATGTTTGAAGGTGACAATTTAATCTATATTGTTAATGTTGAAAATGCAAAATGGTGTACAGTGCTTCCGATTGATATAACTTCAAGAATAATGATAGGTTCATATGTATGGAATATTACAGACCTTACAATTTCAGCAGGTGATATTTCTGAAGAATTCGTTATTGAGGCAAAAGATAAAGACGGAGATAATACAAAATCTTCTGATTTTAATGTTACAAAAAATGGCGAATCTTTCGATAGTGAACGATACAGGGAATTTTATGGGTTCCTTATAGATGCGTCAGCGGAAGAATTTGCTCTTGATGCTGAAATTCCAGATAAAGAGCCTATGGTAAGTCTTGAATATACTGATAGTTATATGAAGAAAACTGTTAAAATAGATTTCTATGAAAATACTACTATGACAGCACTCATTGTAGTTGATGGTAAAAGTAAATATACTTGTTCAAAAGCATATGTAGATACTCTTATTGAAAATATTGAAAGAATTGAAACAGGGGAGGATTATATCACAACCTGGAAATAATACTGATTTTAAGGAGGATGTTAAATGAACGAAGAATTTTATAACTATAAAGGCTATCCACTTGTAAGATGCAGAAATACTATTTATTATGGATATATGTCAGATGATTATGTAATAATGATGAATATACTTTCTACACAAAAAATAGGTGACGATGAGGTGGCCGGAAAAATAAGAGTTGTTCAAATGTCCACCGACCCCAATCTTGACCCGTTGAAAGCTTGTATACGCAAGAGAGACTGCGAAGGTCTTTATGAAGCTCTTGATACCGCTAAACTTTGGCTTGAAAAATCCCTCGATAAAAATAAGTGATATTCATAAAAAAGTTTGGATACTGTTAATAAAAATAATCCCGAAAGCATTATTTAGCTTTCGGGAATTTTTTTATCCAAGTATAACTGTTATATTATTGTTTTCCAAAAGGGAATCAGCAGGAATATAATTTCCGTTGAGTTTATTTCCATTAAGAACGATTTCCTTTACACCGCTTTCAACGTGTGCAGAGTTGTCTACTGTAATATTGAGTTTTTTGTTTCTGAAGTTCTTTTCAATCTTGAATCCGTCCCATTTCGCTGGAATTGATGGCGAAATTTCAAGTCCATTAATATCAGGACGCATACCGCAGATACCTTCAACACAGCCTACCATTACAGTAGATGCAGTTCCTGTAAGCCAATGAACGTGTGAACGACCTTCATAAGGAGATGCCTTTGATTCTGTAAACTGTCCATGAACATATGGTTCCATGACACGTATTTCAGCCTTGTCATTCATTGAAGCCGGAGAACTTTCCATAAAGTATTCAAATGCTCTGTTTCCATGACCAAGAAGCGATTCTGCAAGAATAAGCCAACCTTGCGATTGTGAGAATATACCACCATTTTCCTTTGTGTCATCATTGAATATATGCATTAATGCACCATCAAAATAATGTTTTTTATATGGTGGGTCAAGAAGTTTTGCACCATATGGAGTATTGAGTATTCTGTGAACGCTTTCCATAGCCTTTTCAGCTTGTTCAGCGTTGGCGAATCTTGAAATTACACTCCATGATTGAGGATTAAGCCACATATTAGCTTCAGGGTCGTTTTTAGCACCGACTATGACGCCGTCCTCACGGATACCACGGATAAATCTGTCATTATCCCAGCATTTGGATAAAGCTTTTTCCAGATTGCACTGTATATCTTCAATATAATTTATATATTCAGTATCATTTTTGCACTGAGCGTATTTTTTGATAACTGTAATAGCATAGTAAAGCTGGAATGCAACAAAAGTTGATTCACCCTTTGCACCCAGACGGAGACAGTCGTTCCAGTCGGCATGAAGTCCGGCGGGCATATCATGAACGCCAAGATGATTCATTGAGAATTCAATAGCTTTCTTGAGATGATTGTAAACTGTATCTTCACCGCCATTAGCGTAAACGATAACTTCATCAAGAAAATCACTATTACCGGATTCACCTAAATATTTCTCGATAGTTGGGAAAAGCCATAAAGCATCATCTGCACGATAAGAAGGGTGTCCTGTTTCCTTAACATATTCCGGGTCATCAGGAGTATTTTCATGACCGGCATTGTGTGTAAACTTTACAAGCGGGAGTCCTCCTCCGTTGTCAACCTGAGCGGACAGCATAAAACGGATTTTTTCACAGGCAAGTTCCGGATTAAGATGTATAATGCCCTGAATATCCTGAACAGTATCACGATAACCATAACCGTTACGGAGTCCGCAATAAACAAATGATGCTGCTCTTGACCAGATGAATGTTATAAAGCATTGATAAGCATTCCATACATTAATCATGTTGTTGAATTCATCAGATGGTGTTTCAACCTTGAAATTTGAAAGTTGTCCATGCCAGTAATCTTTTAACTGTTTTATTTCGGCGTCAACTTTTCCTGTTTGTTTGTATTCATCAAGTATTAAATCAGCTTGTTCATTATTACGTTCGCCAAGGATATATATAAGTTCAATAGTTTCACCGGATTTAAGGGCTATATCTGACTGTAATGCACCACATGAATTAGAATTATAGTTCATGACATTATTACACTTACCGGATTCAACTGCTATCGGATTGGAATATGTTCTGTAACTTCCGATAAATTCTGAAAGACTTCCGCATGATGCTGTAATATCCGCACCCACCATACCAAAGAATCTGTTACGACAATCTTTTTTGCTATTTCCGCTGATTGTCTGGAGTATTTTATTATTTATAAATTCTGTTTGTGAAATAAAGAGCGAATATTGCAGATTAACCTGGTCTTGTTCGTAATTATCTTCATTTGTAAATTCTATAAATCCAAAGGTTGAAAGGTTTCTGTCCTTATTGCTGTTGTTTGTGATTTTTGCACGCCATACTTCATAAGTTTTGCCATAAGGTACATAATATGAAACTTCAGATTTAATTTCAGAGTATTCAGCGGAAATAATGGTATAAGCTGTACCGTGACGACATTCTGATTTATATTTGTCGAGTGGCTTGCCGACTGGTTGCCAAGATGCTGACCAATAATCATTTGTTTCATTATCACGGATATATATGTATCTTCCAGGGAGTGAAATTTCAGAATTGAAACGATAACGTGTAATTCTGCCGTTAGCTCCTGATTTTACGAAACTGTATCCTGTTGCATTATTTGAAATTATAGCACCATATTCTGGGTCACCAAGGTAATTGGCCCATGCTGAAGGTGTTGCTGGATTAGTAATAACATATTCCTTATTTTCAAGGTCAAAATGTCCATACTGCATAATTTTATACTCCTTTTCTGCCAGTTTGGCATAAATTTATATTTTTTCACAGATAGAAACAACAAATTTACCATTTTTTAGAATGTATTGTTTGAATCTGTAATTTTTTATTGATGATATTATCTTATTGCTGGAAAATGAAAATTCCACGCTGTTCAAAGGATAAGAAATACCTGTTCCAATAGCTTTTACATATGATTCCTTTAAAGTCCAGAGACGAAAAAACAGCAAATCACGTTCATTTTCAGGGGTATTCTGAATAAGATTTTTTTCGTTTTCTGAAAATGAACGTTTAACGACATTGAGGCTGTAAGGCCGTATTTTTTCGCAATCAACCCCACATTCTTTTGGTGATACAAGACATACTGCAATACCGTTGGAATGAGAGATATTATATTTTATTTCTGGAAAGTCTGTTAATGATGGTTTATTATATTCATTGAATGTGACAGGAGTTTTATCTGTAATATAGTCTATATTATATATTTTTAAACATTCACGCAAAAGGTTATGTGCGTGGCAATGTTGTTGTTTTTTAGGGATTTCTTTAATAGATACCAGTAAAATAATTATCCCTCCATTTCAGGAATTGGTTTTATTTAAAGGATATTGTTAATTTATTATTTGCATGATATCATATATTTTGCTGTTTGTCAATAGTTTATTTTGTTGGCAGTAAACTTAAATTAATATGTAACTTTCAAGTGTAATAAAGTGTGATTATTATGTATTTTGTGTTAACTTATGGTATATTTTGTGATATTTTTGTATGCGAAATAAAAAATCTGGTGAAAATTCTTTGTATAAAACGTCATAATCCCCGTCAGAATATTGTTTAAAATGACAGAATTTTTTACAAAAGAACATTTTTTTTCTTATTTCACTTGACTGACACCTGAAAATAAGCTATAATAATTACAGTGTTAAATAATGTCTTTGTTATTTGCACTCGTTTTGTTGTCTCCTTTCTTTTGTTCTACACATATTTATTTTGAATTTATTTGTGTAAGGCAGGGTGTTGTTAACCCTGTCTATTTTTTTATCCCCTGCCAGAATGACAAGGGATAATTTTTCAGAAAATATAATATATTATACCATAAATGACAGATGCAGATAGTCCATAAAGAATAACAGGGCCTGCGATAGTGAATATTTTTGCTCCGACTCCAAGAATGAATCCCTCTGATTTTGCTTCAATAGCTGAAGAACTAATGGCATTTGAAAAACCTGTTATTGGCACAAGAGTACCTGCACCAGCATGTTTAGCGAGTTTTTCATACCAGCCTAAACCGGTACATATCGCACTGGCAGTAACAAGTATTATGGAAGTCCATGCACTTGCGGACGTTTTTTCTAAGCCTGCTGCTTCAAATATATTTAATAAAATCTGTCCTATAACACAAATCCCTCCGCCTGTAACAAATGCTATACTTACATTAACTTTTGCGTTTGACTTTGGGGAAGCCTGTTTAGTCATTTCGCTGTACATCTGTGGAGTTATGTTCATAGATTTTCGCCTCCTTTTGGGATATTATCTGCGAAAAAATATTTTTTTATACAGATTTACATTATTATAATGAAGTTTATACTTTTGCCCTCAATATTTTCTACATATATTTTGAACTTATGTTTATCAATTATTGATTTGGCAATTGCCAGTCCCAGACCATATCCACCAGTTGACATACGAGTACGTGAATCGTCACTTCTATAAAATCTTTCAAATATTTTATCTTTTTCACTTTCCTTTACACCAGAACCGGTATTATATATAGATAAAATCTTCTTATCGCTTTGTTTTCTGAGGCTTACACGTATTATTCCGCCGTCGTTTGAATATTTCAAGGCGTTATCTATAAAAATTGCTGTCATTTGTTTTATATGTTGTTCACTGCCATTTATAGTTAAACCATCTTCAACGTCAACTATAAACTTTTTGTTTGTTTCAAATGCTCTGCATTCAAAAGGCAGTGCCGTATTAGTTATAGCAAGGCTTAGATTAAAATCTACAAATATAAAATTAGCATTATTATTTTCTATTCGGGTAAGATTTAATAAATCATTTACAAGAAGATTCATTCTGTCCGTCTGTGACTTAATATAATTCAGCCATTTATTTTCACCTATTTCATCAGCTAGAACATCGGCGTTTGCTGAAATTACAGTAAGTGGTGTTTTAAGTTCATGGCTTGCGTCCGAAATAAATTGTTTTTGTTTTTCAAATGCTGATTTAATAGGTTCAATGCTTTTTTTGCTTAGATAATATCCTGCAAATGAAAGCAGAATTAATGTCAGTGAACCTATCATTATAGTAGTTCTTATGAATTGTTTCATAACTTTTTTTTCTTCACTTTTATCCGTAAGAACTATAAGATTACCATTATTTTTTCCCATGTTATAGTACTGGTATGAATCCATCATACCATTATTTTTTTTTGAACTGAGAATCTTTGTAATATATTGTTGTGCATTTTCTGAAGTCAAATCATCGTTGTTCATACAAGCAAGGTAATTACCGTTTTTATCTGACATTATTACAAAAAATTCTATTGAACCGAAACTTTTGGGAATGGAATCATCTTTTTGATTGTTTTCATTATTCTTTTCAATTTTTTTAGGAGAAGTATTATTGCTGAGTTGTTGAATAGAATAATTTCCATATAGATACGATTGAGGAAGAATTTCTTCATCATATTCCTGATAATATGATTCCCACCAATGTCTGTTATCATCGAATGGAAAATTTCCCTTATCATGTTTGTCATAATCATGATAATCTGATGGTCTTTCAAATTCTGTCCAGTCTTCCGGAGGGAAAGTTTCTTCAAATGTTGGAATCTCTTCAGTAGGAATTTCAGCAGGAGGCTCTGTTTCAAAAGGGAATTCTTCAGATGGAAATTCTTTATATTCTGTTTCAATTTCAGTTTCCGGAAGTATTTCTTCAGTTTCTGGCAATTCTGTTTCGATAGGAGGAAGGTCTGTTTCTTCTGTGGTTTCTGGAATGTATGTGGTTGTAGTTTCTGTTGAGGTCTGTGTGTGGGGTTCTGATAAGGAAGTAATTGCACTTCTTTTTTCTTCCCGAGGAGGTTCAGAATGTTTTGAATCTGAATTTTCCGGAGGTGTAAATGTGAATGTATTGGTTATTTCGTCATATTCAACGCCATATGCTATTTGCTGGAGTACTTCACGTGACTGTCTTTGCATAAAAGTATTTGTAACAATATTTATTGATGCAAGTACTATTATAAAAATTGCAAGCAATATACTTGTTATTACTGCAAAAAGCTTTATTTGTGCTTTTTTAAACATATAAATCTGATACTGAAAAATTTATAATAGATTTTTCAATAACAGTTTCCACCCCTTTACTAATTTATTCTAAAGAATAACCGATTCCACGGGCTGTTTTAATCTGAACAGGTGCAGAAAGCACAGCAATTTTCTTACGCAGAAATGATATATATACTTCTATATTATTGTATTCAATATCGCTTTCATAGCCCCATATTTTTTCTATAATGCGTTCTTTGGGCATAATATGGTGTGGATTGGAAATAAGCATTTCCATTATATGATATTCTTTAAGACTAAGTTTTACATCATTACCATTATATATTATAGTACAAGTACTTTTATTTAGTTCAAGACCATTATATTCAAGTTTATTGTCATCTATTATTTCACCTTTACGGCGTGTCATTGCACGAACTCTTGCAAGAAGTTCGCCTGTTACAAAAGGTTTTGTAAGATAATCGTCAGCACCATAGTCAAGTCCTTTTATTTTATCTTCAACTTCGCTTCTTGCTGTAAGCAAAAGTACAGGGGTCTGTATTTTTTCACGGCGAATGTTACGCAGAATTTCGATTCCATTCATTCTCGGAAGCATTATATCAAGGATTATTCCATCATAAATGCCTGTGAGAGCATTATCAAGACCATAAATACCATCATAAACGGTATCAACGGTATACATATTTCGCTTGAGGATTTCGGTCAGTGCATCAGCCAACTGTATTTCGTCTTCTACTACAAGTAATTTCATATAAAGTTCCTCCTTGTTTATTTAAACGTACATTATATTATAT
>CAZTUV010000010.1:0-20839 GCA_964616595.1 uncultured Alistipes sp. | reverse complement strand
CCATATTATATAAAAAAAGTCCAGATTTATACTGGATCTTTTTCAACAGACTGAATAGAAATATATGTCATATTTCTATTATACTTTTTTATTAGTTGTTTGAATTTTAACAATATTCGACAATATTCGACAAAAAGTTGCATTGAAAAAGTCTTTTATTTAGGCTATAATTAATAATTGGGAATATATTGAGTCTGCATATAGTATTTTAAGTATAATCTCATTGGTTTCAGATAATGAGTAGTTACATGGTTTTTACTTAAATCTTAGGAAATTATGAAGTGCATCTGGTAAGAAAGTTAATATTAAAATGTTTTATAAAGGCTTTCAGATATCGTTATATGGGGATTGGATTTTTTGAAAAAATGCATTTTAATGAATATTTTTCTGTTAAGAGGTGTAAGGCATATATAAGACCTCCATGTGTTTTGACTATTTTAATATAAAGGTAATTGCAGGCTCTGATGTTCCATTTGGTTGAAATTCCACCGGTTCAACGGGAATTTCTTTATCTTATATGGTTTTATTGAATAAGAAAATACTCCCTCACTTTTTTGAACGAGGGAGTATTTAATATTAGAAATCTATTCTGTCACATTGTGTAATTGTTTCCATATCGGCTGAAATAAACTTGTCAGCTGACAATGCATAAACATAATCTCCTATATAAACGGCTCTGCTGAATCCGCTTACCCATGCTGAATCCTCAATATAACTAATTTCGCCTTTAAAGATAAATTCATTATTATTGTATTCAAAGAACATATATTTTGAAGTATTTGTTATTTCTGTTCCAATGTCATAATAAGCATAATTTTCAAATATAACTGGAATACCTATGATATTTTTTTCGGGAGCGATAAGTAATGCTTTGTGTTCGTATACAGCTTCAGAATAAAGCCATTGGTCATTTGTCCTGTCAATAGTATAAGTTGATAATGCATTGAGATTGTATGGGTCGGAACTATCAAACATTGTAAGTTTTATACCTGTTTCAATTCCATTTTCATCAGCATTTACTCCGAATCCAAGTAATGTGTTTTCGTCCCATTCCTGCATATAGGTACTGTATCCTAATATTTTAAATTCGTCCAGAATAGTCGGATTAGTCGGGTCGCTAAGGTCTATTGCAAACAATGGGTCTGTTTGTTCGTAAGTTACAACATAAGCGATATCTTTATCAAATTTCACTGATTTTATTGTTTCGTCAATGCCAAAGTCCTCGACACTTCCAACGATATTCAAATCCATATCAAGTACATACAATTTATTGTCACGTTTAGTGAGTTCATATGAATAGTATCCACTATCTTCACCAGTAATTGTATCAACGATTCTGTTCCATGCTGTTTCATCATCATAATAGCTGTGATAAGTTTCTTCATATTCGTCATTGGTTACTGCGATTCTGAAATATCCATCATATTCGCTCATTGAAAACTGGTCTTTTACACTACCGTTTACAGTAACTGAAGCCTCCGGATTTATAGTGCCTGAATTTATTGATATACGTGTAATTTCGGTTTCCGTACCACTTAATGTTGTATAGAGGTTTTGACCGGAACAGTATATGTCACCTGAATATCCTGCAAGAGCCTTTGTTTCAACTGTTGAAAAAGTTCCCGATTGTGTGAGGTCGATACTTCCTATAACAGAATAACCCATAGTATATGATTCTTCAATATCGGCAGGCAGGAGTATATTTTCTGCCGGAATAAATTCTATTTCATCTGTTATGCCACATGAAGGAATATATTTTTCAATCTGTTCGTAGTTTTCAATATATGAATAACTTACAGGAGAATAATCTGTAATGAGGTACATATATCCGTCTGGAGTTATTCTTACATCATTATAACTGCCATCTTGATAATAAGTGTCGATTAATTCCGGATTTTCTCCGACTGTATAGAAAGTAACAAAACAAGTATCATTATAATTATACCATGCAGTTTCGTCTGAATAATCATAACCATTAAGTGTCCCTAAAACAATAAGCATATCATTATAGAGATACATATCCTGAACATATACTTGTGTTGAATAATTTTCACCAAAATAGTTTGATAATGAATCATTTAAATTTATACTTCCGGAATTTGTGAATGTACCATTATCAACAGATGCATAATGTATTTCAGAGATATTTTTATAATTATCATCATAGCTGTTATTGATATAATAAATATTTTTTCCGTCTGTTTTTACTATATCTGCCTCAAGAACGTTTTCTTCCTGATTATAGGTATCTGAATAATCAGCAATTTCTTCAATACTTTCAGCCATATCATCTGATTCATATTCTGCTGAACCGTCAGCATCTTCAGCGATTTCCATTGTATTGTCAAATGCACCATAAATACCAAATCCTCTGTTTGCTGAAGAATTTTCAGAAGTTTTCTTAATCATTGAATAGATTTGCTCATAATTTTCAGCCCCGTTCATATAACTGCCCTTTTTAGTTAATGGCTGAATATTGTTTTCTGGTGATTCAATTTTCTCCAGTGCTGTTGATGAATCTATTATTTCCGCCTGTTGTGAAATCTTTTCCTTACTGGAATTGTAATAAATTGCAGAACCTCCCGCAATAACTGCACACGCTGATGCAATAGCTGTTACTTTTTCAGCAAATCTGCGGTTAAATTTGATGCTTTTACGTTTTTGGGCATGAGCTTTTTCATCAAGCATTTTTTTTATGTTTTCCAGTTCAAGTTCTTTAGGGATATCCTCATTTTCTAAAGTTCTTTTTATTTTGTCATCATTTTTGTTCATAATAGTTCTCCTTTCTATATTTCGGGTGTAAGCTCAAGGCGTAATTTCTTTTTTATTCTTGCAAGTTTTGAACGTACTGTTGAAGAATTAATATCGCATATTTCGGAAATTTCGTTACTTGTATAACCACCAAGTATTGACATTGACAGCATTAATTTTGACTGGCTGTCCAGTTTATTTAACGCCTCCTTTATTTCTATGGAATCATAATCAAAGTCATCTATATTCGGGATATTTTCATCAAGTTCTTCTGATGCATTGAAATATTCCTTTTGTTTTCGTTTGATTTTTGCTGAAAGAATACGCATTATCCAGTTTCTGAATTTTTGGGGTTCTCTTAACTTGTCAATCGAACAGAAAGCATCAAGTACAGTATCACTTACGACATCGCTTGCGTCATGTGAACTTTTTAAACTATATAAAGCTATATGATATAAATCTTTATAAACCATTGAGTATAATCTTGAAAAAGCCTCTGTATCTCCTTTTTTGGCAAGGTTAACATCAGTTGAAAAATCTTTCATTGAATCACCTCTTTTGAAACGTTTCATAAATATAGTGTCAAAAAATTATATATTTGTTGCATAAAATAAAAAAATTGGCTATATGAACAAATTTCCATCAGGAAAACTGTACATATAGCCATAAAAATTTTAATTAAGCGTTTGCACGTCCAAGGAACGCTGCACCGATAATTCCGGCATCATTGCCAAGTTTTGCAATGACAATATCAGTATTTTTTTCGGAATCACGGGTAAATACTTCTTGTTTAACGAGTTCTTTTACAGGGAGGAGAAGTGGGTCACCTTCGTTACAAACTCCACCGCCGATACAAAGTACATCAGGCTGGAAAATGTTAATAGTATTTGTAATGCCTGCTGCAAGGTATTTTATATATTTATCAACAACAACCTTAGCCGGATTATCTCCTGCTCTCATTGCGTCAAAAGATGTACGTGCTGTAACCTTACCATTTTCTTCAGCCATTTTATTCATAATACTGTCGGGGCATTCAGCCATAGCTTCCTTGGTCATTCTTATAAGACCGGTTGCAGAAGAATATGCCTCAAAACAGCCTTTTCTTCCGCATGAACACTGAGCACCGTCTACTTGTATAACAGTATGACCTATTTCAGCTCCTGCAAAGTTTGAACCGGAATATATTTTGCCATCGATAATAATTCCACCGCCTACACCAGTTCCGAGTGTGATACAAACAGCATTTTTTGCACCTTTTGCTGCACCTGCAACATATTCGCCGTAAGCTGCTGCATTTGCGTCGTTTTCGATGAAAACAGGTTTATCAATGGTTTCCTGAATATATTTAACCATAGGAGTATTTTTTAATCCCAGATTGCTTGCACGTTCAACGATACCTGTTTTGCTGTTAGCGATACCTGGAGTACCTATACCTATCCATTCAATTTGTTCAATTGTAAGATTAGCGTCTTTAGTTGCCTGAAGTGCCATTTTTGCCATATCGTCTGCTATTTCCTTAGCCGGACGTGGACAATTGGTTTTTGTGCTTGCTTTTGCGATGATATTATATTTTTCATCAACAACACCAGCAACAATATTAGTGCCACCCAAGTCGATTCCTATGTAGTATTTCATTTTTAAAATACCTCCTGTTATTTTATTTAAGCCCATTATAATGGACAAAATATACTTATTTATGTTTTAAAGCCGGAACACGTTTTAAAATACTTTCATAAATGATTACAGAAAAACTTGCTCCCATTATTCCCTGTATTAAAAATTCTGGAGTTGCGAATATTGCTGAATGTATAGAATTATACATCAATCCTGTAAATATATCATATCCTGTTATCATAATCATTTCAGATACAATTGCGGATATAATTCTTGAGGTGAGTGAATTAAATCTGTTTTTACAAATATTAAATGTTTTAAAGCAGATAAATCCCATAAGGAACTTTATAATAAGAGTAGCCGGAGCATAAATAGCATATCCGGTTATTATATCTGCCAGAGCAGAGCCTATTCCACCTGCTATTCCGCCATATAAACCGCCGAGTATCCAAGATGAAATATTAACAATAGTATCACCAAGATTAACATAGCCTTTTGTAGGAGTAGGAATTTGTATAACTATTGTAGATACAGTTGTCAATGCTGTTAATATACCTGTAAGTGTAACTAAATGAACATGATTATTTGCTTTCATGAATATACCCCTGATATTTGAATATAATTAATTTTATTGAAATTCTGCTAAAAATTGTTCCATTGTACCATTATATACATTAAGGTCAATATATTTTTCTTCACCGTTATAACCGTAAAGTTCTCCTTTGTCGCAGTATTGCCAGAATTTCCAGTTCATAAGGTCGGGTTCAAAATTAACATTTCTAATCCAAAGTGGATAATCACTGAAATTATCTTTCACATACCTGAAATATACTGGAAGTGTTGTATAAATTATAGGTTTAACGCCATAATATTCCTCAAGTTTTTCTAAAAGAGGGCAAAGTATTTTTTCAAAGTCCTCTTTATCGGGTTTATTTGATTTTTTATCGGCATAATATTCAATATCTACAACTGGTGGCATATCAATTTCATTTTTTCCGACAACAGAAATATAGTTTTCTGCTTGTGTTTCGCCGGCACTATCGAAACTAAAGAAATGGTAAGCAGAAGTTTTTATATTAGTTTCGGATATATTTTCAAGGTTTCTGCGAATAGATTCATCAACATGACTACTACCCTCAGTAGCTTTTATAAATGCAAATGAAACATTTTGTTCTTCAAGTTTATTCCAGTCAATAAGTCCCTGATAATTTGAAACATCAACTCCCCAGACAGGATATTTTGCACGATTAAGTTTTACTGATGAAAAATAACAACTTATTATAACAGATATTCCAATCAAGAATGTTCCAATAAAAGCTATGATTATTTTTTTTGTTAAAGGCATTACTAAAGATTATCCTTCCGTTTCAGAATATTAATATATTTGATGTGCTGAAATAACGATATTAAATATACTATTTATTACATGATATCATAAATTTTTATAGTTGTCAACATTCTGATTTTTGAAAATCCGGTTTTTATAATTATGATTAAGATTTTTTTGATAAGAGAGCTTGTTTGAGTAATGTCAAATCAAAGCTGTTAAGAGTATTATCATTGTTTACATCATATAAGGAATAATTTTCTTTAGTAATTTGATGGTTATTTCTATCTAAAATATAATTTGCAAGTGATACCAAATCAGATATTCTGTATGGACATTCTTCTGTTGAATCTTTTTCGTTGTCAGCAGATTGCAAATTTAAATAAGATTTAATTTCATCAGCCCATAATAGACCTATTTCATGGTAAGTTGTTTCGTTAGGGTGGACTCCGTCTTCAAGTAGATTTTCTTTTTCAATCTGTCCGTAAATGTCTGCAAACTGAACTTTTTTTCCTTCATTCTGCAATTTGTTTACAAGTACAGGAATCGATTTGTTGTAATCGTCAACATAGGCGTTTATTATTTTATTGAAATCTTCTGGCGTATTACTATATTTTTCGTCGCCATAAGCCCAGCACCAGTCATAGACTTCTATTGCATCAATATATGGAATTGTCGTTACAAATATAATTGCATCATTTGTATTATCAGATATATAATTTATAAGGTTTTCAAGACGTTCTGTAATTCCGTTATTATATGCACTTAAGATATCATTTGTACCGATTTGTAACATAATAATATCCGGGTCGTAAGTTTGCAAATAGTTTCCATTTTGTAATGTTTCAAGGATACCTTGTCTTGTTTCTGTACCCTCCATATATTGGATAGCGTATCCACTGTAACCACAATGGTTGCTATCATATGTATATGTTTCGTTATTGTATTGATAGGTTTCAGGATAATCACAATTAGAGCCGACCATATCGAAATCATATTTATTATCGCTTCCGAAATGATAGCAAAAATATTTTCTATATCCTCCCGTTGATTGATAGCCATGTGTTATAGAATCGCCAATAGGCATAATTTTTAATGTTTTGTTTTCAGCCACTGAAACAGTAGGAACAGATGTTGATAATATTGTTATGACTGATATTATGGAGATAAGTTTTTTTTTCATGATTTCAACTCCTTTTGGTAATATTGAATTCATATACGTCTGAAACCAATAGGATTGTGATTAGAATCGTTTTCATTCAAGCATGAAACTTGCTATATCTGCCGGAACTTCTGCTATAAAGTCAGCACCGGCGTTCTGAAGTTCCTCACGTCCCCTGAATCCCCATGCACAGCCTATTGAACATATATTAGCATTTTTAGCCGTCTGAATATCAACATTACTGTCGCCAATCATAAATATTCTATTATCTTTCGGAACATCTGAGAGAATTTCATTTATAATTGAAATATCAGGTTTTTTCGGACGTTCCGGACAGCCTCCCAGAACTTTTATGAAATTGTATTCAGAAAGAAGTTTTTCCACAATCTGACGGGCAAAATTTTGTGGTTTATTGGTAGCTACCGCAAGAATAACGTCGTTTTCTTTAAGGATATCAAGGCAATTTTTCATTCCGTTATAAAGTTTTGTTTTATCAAGAAAATGTTCGCCATAATGTTTGCTGAAAACTTCAAGAAGTTTTTCGGTATCGTCTTTTTTATTATCCGGCAATGCACGGTAGCAGAGTTTCTGAACGCCGTTTCCAACAAATTTTTTATAACTTTCGTATGGGTGAGTTGGATATCCGAGTTTTTCGAGAGCATAATTTGTTGAATCGGCAAGGTCATACAAAGTATCAGCAAGAGTACCGTCAAGGTCAAAAATAGCAATCATAAAAATCCTCCTTATAGAATACACATACAATCGCCAAAACTGAAAAATCTGTATTTTTCATTAACAGCAATTTTGTAGGCATTCATAGTATTTTCGTAACCCATAAAAGCTGATACAAGCATAATTAGAGTGCTTTCAGGTAAATGGAAGTTTGTAATCAGTCCGTCAATGCATTTGAATTTATATGAAGGATAGATAAATATATCAGTATAGCCTTCATGTGCTGAAATTTCATTGTAGAAAGTTGCAACGCTTTCGAGGGTACGGCAGGCGGTAGTTCCAACGGCAATAACACGTCCTCCATTAGCTTTAGTTTCATTAATCAAGTCAGCTGTTTCTTGTGGTAAGAAATAATGTTCACTATGCATTTTATGATTTAAAACGTTATCTTCCTTAACCGGACGGAAAGTACCGAGTCCCACATGAAGCGTTACAAATGCAGTTTTTATGCCTTTTTGATGAAGTTCGTCAATCATTTCCGGAGTGAAATGAAGTCCGGCAGTTGGTGCAGCAGCAGAACCTAGTTCACGTGAATAAACTGTTTGATAACGTTCTTTGTTTTCAAGTTTTGCGGTGATATATGGTGGCAATGGCATTTGTCCGACTTCTTCAAGTGCAGTAAAGAAATTTCCTTCACATTCAAATTTAACAATTCTGTTTCCATCGTCTTTGGCTTCAATTACTTCTGCAATAAGTCTGCCGTTTCCGAATGAGAATTTAACGCCTTTTTTAGCTTTTTTAGCAGGACGGCATATAATTTCCCATAACTTTTCGCCTTTTTGTTCAAGCAGAAGAAATTCTATAAAAGTATGGTTTTCTATTTTTTCGCCATAGAGTCTTGCGGGGATAACCCTTGAATCATTCATAACTAACAAATCACCTTTTTTTAGATGGTTGCATAAATTATAGAAATGGTCGTGTTCGATTTCACCGGATTGTTTATTAACGCACATCATTCTGGAAGTGTTACGAGGTTCAACAGGAGTTTGTGCTATAAGTTCCTCTGGTAAATCGTAATAGAAATCAGATTTTAAAAGTTCCATGATATTTTTCTCCTTATGTATAGTTAATCCATTTGATAGCGTGGTTTTGTTTCCGGATTACGATTTTCCTGTTTTTCGTAATAGCCGATAAGATTTCCATTGTCATCACGCAGGGCAATCATGTATGCATCTATATTTTTTTCTTTATTGTGATATGTGAATACCTTATTATTCAAAGGGCTTTCTTTAAACCATGCGGAAACCATTTTTATAACACTGATTGCGTCCTCACTGTGATAAGACAGAATAGAATGCCCTATAAGTGACTCTTTGCTCATATTTCCATAGGCTTTTATTGCAGAGGGGTTCATATAAATGATAATATGGTCTATATTACATAAAACAACAGCATTTTCATCTGAATCGACTACACTTTTAAAAAACAATGGAAGTTCAATATTCAATGATAATTCTCCTTTCAGATTCTGGTTGCAAGTAGTTCAGAATATTTGTTTCTGAATTGTTCAAAATTATTATTGTCAATGGCATCACGAATTTTTTCGGCAAGAGTATTATAGAAATACAGATTATGTTGTACTGCAAGTCTTCCGGCAAGTTGTTCATTAGCCTTGAATAAATGACGGATATATGCTCTTGAAAAGTTACGGCAGGTAGGACAATCACATTGTTCATCAATAGGTCTGGGGTCGGTTTCATAGCATTTATTTCCCAAATGCATTATTCCGCTCCATGTGAAAACAGTGGCATGACGTGCATTTCTGCTTGGCATAACGCAATCGAACATATCAACGCCTCTTGCAACACCTTCAATAATGTTAGATGGCGTACCGACTCCCATAAGGTAACGAGGTTTGTTTACAGGCATATATGGTTCTACTGCATCGATTATACGATACATTTCGGAAGTTTCTTCACCAACGGCAAGACCACCGATAGCATATCCGTCAAGGTCAAGTTTAGCGATATCTTCCATGTGTTTTATGCGGAGGTCATCATAGGTCGACCCCTGATTGATTCCAAAAAGCATTTGATGTTTGTTTATCGTGTCGGGTAAACTGTTTAAGCGGTTCATTTCCTCTTTACAACGATAAAGCCAACGGGTAGTACGTTCAATAGAATTAAGTACATACCTGTAAGGTGATGGATTTTCTATACATTCATCAAAAGCCATTGCTATTGTAGAACCTAAATTGGATTGTATCTGCATACTTTCTTCAGGGCCCATAAAGATTCTGTGACCGTCGATATGCGACGCAAAATAAACGCCTTCCTCTTTGATTTTGCGGAGTTTTGCAAGTGAAAATACCTGAAATCCGCCTGAATCAGTAAGGATAGGTCTGTCCCAGTTTATGAATTTATGTAAACCACCCATTTGTTTAATAACTTTATCTGTTGGTCGCAAATGAAGATGATATGTATTGCAAAGTTCCACCTGAGTTTTAAGTTCTTTAAGGTCAAGTGAAGATATACCGCCTTTAATAGCACCAGCAGTGCCAACATTCATGAAACATGGTGTCTGGAAAGTTCCGTGAACAGTTTCAAATTCTCCACGACGGGCTTTGTTTTCGGTTTTAAGTAATTTAAACATTTTATAACTCCTTTATTATTTATCGGGATATTTGTCAATCCAATTTTCGCCAGTGTAGTTATTAATTTTTTCAATCAATGATTTCAGATAACTTTCAGCTTCTTTTTCTTTTGCATACCATACCAGAGACTGACCAAAACCATATGTATTCTTACGACTGTCAGGTACAGACCAACGTCGTCTTATGCCATTGGCTGGAAGAAGTACACAGTTTTCATAATCTGAGATTATGTTACAAAGATGAATATAATCCTCATTATCTGTTTCGCCTTGGAATAGATATTCACAATAATTACGATATACAGTAGCATTTTTATACCAGCCCACTACAACACATTCATTGGTATCAGCAGTTGCACACCACACAACAAGGACATCATTGATTTTGTCGGCTTTTTTTAATGCTTCACAGCCGTTTATTTTTTCAATGTGCAATTGATTTATACTAGTTCTGTTTGTTGACTTTGTTTCAAAAAAACCAAGACAGACTTTTCTTTTACTATCATCGACAGATACCGGAGTAAAATTATACTGTTCATTTGCCTTACCTGTTTTTTTGACATAATCACCGCCATTATATGGTTTGTCATTGTCGCATATTCCCTTGTAATATTTCATATGAGCGATTTTACAGAATAATATTCTCATTGTATCTCTCCTTTAAAAAATTTTTAAAACCCCTTGACATAACAAAACTAAAGTGATATTATTATAGACAAGGTAGAGGTGCGGTTGAAATAAGTACCTGAATATCGGATAACCAATCCTATGATATTCAGCGAAAGGTGAAGTCGCCGAAGAGCTGTTTCTGGTAAATGCAGTTCTGGTCACTGGCTTAATAGGTTTGTGACTGTCATCATACTTGATGGAGAGCTATCAGCATATTCAATTTTTATATGCCGGTATTTCTATTATAACGTATGATGAACCTGTTTGCAACAGGTTTTTATTATTTTTGTAAAAAAATTACAAGGAGATGTTTTTAATGAAACAGTATAATGTAGGTATTATTGGAGCAACAGGTATGGTCGGACAGAGGTTTGCAACACTTCTTGAAAATCACCCTTGGTTTAATGTTAAGGTTCTTGCAGCTTCACCAAGAAGTGCTGGAAAGACTTATGAGGAAGTTGCCGGAAATCGTTGGAAGATGGCAGTTCCAATGCCTGAATCAATGAAAAATATGGTTCTTCTTGATGCAACTTCTGATATTGAAAAAATTGCATCTATGGTTGATTTCTGTTTCTGTGCAGTTGACATGAAGAAAGACGAAATAAAGGCTCTTGAAGAGGCTTATGCAAAAGCTGAATGTCCAATAGTTTCCAATAATTCTGCACATAGATTTACACCTGATGTTCCAATGGTAGTTCCGGAAATCAATCCGGACCACATTGAAATAATCAAGGCACAAAGAGAACGCCTTGGAACAAAAAGAGGCTTTATTGCTGTAAAGTCTAACTGCTCTATACAAAGCTATGTTCCGGCACTCCACCCACTCAGAAAGTTTGGTCTTAAAAATGTCCTTGCCTGTACTTATCAGGCGATTTCCGGAGCAGGAAAGAATTTTGAAACATGGCCTGAAATGCTTGATAATCTTATTCCATACATCGGAGGAGAAGAAGAAAAGTCTGAACAAGAACCACTTAAGGTATGGGGTACTATTGAAGGTAATCAGATTGTAAAGGCATCTGCACCTGCAATTACAACTCAGTGTCTTAGAGTTCCTGTTTCTGATGGTCATACAGCAGCAGTTTTTGTCAGCTTTGAACAGAAACCAACTAAGGAAGAAATTCTTCAGTTATGGGCAGATTTCAAGGGCGTGCCACAGGAACTTGAATTGCCGTCTGCACCTAAGCAGTTTATTCACTATTTTGAAGAAAATGACAGACCACAGGCTAAACTTGACAGAAATATTGAAAATGGTATGGCTGTTTCTACTGGTCGTCTCCGTGAAGATACTCAGTATGACTATAAGTTTGTATGCCTTTCACATAATACACTCAGAGGTGCAGCTGGTGGCGGTGTATTACTTGCTGAACTTCTTGCGGCGAAAGGATACTTTGACTGATGAATTTTCAGATAAAAGCTACTTCACAGTCGGATATAGAAACAGCATATATTCTTACACGTGAACTTATGGAATATCATAATGCACTCGATATTTTTACCATGTCACAAGAACGTTTTGCCGAACTGGTTCGTACAGGTGCATTAATGAGTTTTATTGCATATATTGATAATGAACCGGTCGGTCTTATGAATTCTTTTTATAAGTATACTACTTTTTCAGGCGGAAAGATTTTCTATATTGAAGATTTATATGCCCGTGAAAAGTTCAGAGGTCATGGAATAGGCTCTAAGTTTCTTGAAAAAGCAAAAGAAATTGCCAATCTTAATAATTGTGAATATATTGAACTTAAATGTGCCTCATGGAACAGTAATTCAGCCGGATTCTACAAATCACAGGGAATGACCCTTGATACAGACTGGGAAGTTTATGTACTGGATAAATCATTGTTCTAATTATTAAAACTAATATGCACTGAAAGGAGTGCCTGATATGAAAAATACAATTTTTACCGGAGCAGGTATTGCCATTATTACACCATTTAAAGAAGATGGTTCAGTAAATTATGAACGCCTTGGCGAAATGATTGATTATCAGATTGCCAATAGTACAGATGCAATTATTATTTGCGGTACAACTGGTGAGGCGTCAACAATGACTGATGAGGAACATATCGAATGTATCCGCTATGCAGTCGAAAAAACTGCCGGCAGAGTACCAGTTATTGCAGGTACGGGAAGTAATGATACAAAATATGCTATTGAACTTTCAAAAGAGGCTGAGGCGGTCGGAGCAGATGCTTTGTTACTTGTTACTCCATATTATAATAAGACTACACAAAAGGGTCTTATAATGCATTTTACTGCTATTGCCGATGCTGTAAATATTCCGATTATTCTTTATAATATTCCAGGCAGAACAGGTATGGCTATTGAAGTCAATACTGTAAAAAAACTGGCACAGCATAAGAATATCGTTGCTATCAAAGAAGCAAGTGGAAATATAAGCTACTGTGCAAAGCTCCTTGCTGAATGTGGTGATATTATAGACGTTTACAGTGGCAACGATGATATGATAGTTCCATTGATGTCGCTTGGTGCAAAAGGTGTTATTTCTGTTGCATCACATATCATTCCTAAAGAAGTACATGATATGACACAATATTGTCTTGATAACAATTTTGCAGAGGCTACAAAGTTACAGCTTGAATATCTTGACCTTATAAATGCTCTCTTTATTGAAGTTAATCCTATTCCGGTCAAAGAAGCTGTTAATATGACGGGCGTCAATGTCGGTTCTTGTCGTATGCCTCTCTGTGATATGACCGATGAACATAAGGAAGTTTTAAGAAAAACTCTTATTAATCATGGTCTTATAAATTAATCCTATAAATTAAAGGAAGTGTGTAAAATGACAAATATAGCTATCTGTGGTGCAAACGGTAAAATGGGTAAAACTATTTACAACTGCATAAAAGAACGTGATAATTGTAAGGTCATTGCAGGAATTGACCTCTATACAGAACAATATGCTGATTTTCCGATAGTTGCTACACCATCAGAACTCCCTGTGAAACCTGATGTTATTATAGATTTTTCAAATCCGGCATCATTAGATGGACTTCTTGAATATTGTCTTACAACAGGTACACCTATTGTAGTAGCATCAACAGGTTACAGTGATGAACAGATTCAAAAGATTAAATCGGCATCACAACAAATACCAGTGTTCTTTACATTCAATATGTCCCTTGGAATCAACCTTCTTGTTGAATTGGCAAAGAAAGCAGCAAGTGTACTTGGAGACCAGTTTGATATTGAGATAGTTGAAAAACATCATAATCAGAAAATCGATGCACCAAGCGGTACGGCAATTATGCTCGCAAATGCTATAAATGAAACACTTGATAATTCCAAACATTATGTATATGACAGACATTCACGCCGTCAAAAACGTGAAAAATCTGAAATCGGTATGCATGCTATAAGAGGCGGCACAATTGTAGGCGAACATGATGTTATATTTGCTGGTCATGATGAAGTTATAACACTTTCTCATTCTGCTTCATCAAAAACAGTTTTTGCTGAGGGTTCTATAAATGCAGCCATTTTCCTTAAGGAACAGCCGGCAGGACTCTATGATATGAGTATGCTTATATAGTGATGTGTATGGAAAAACTTGAAAGAGTACGTGAATTTTTTTCTAAAGACCGCTATGCTACCGAAACAGGAGCCGTTATTGATGAAATAGCTGACCATTATGCAAAAGTCAGCCTTAATTTAAATGAACACCATAAAAATGCTGTTGGTGGTATAATGGGTGGAGTTTATTTTACATTGGCAGATTTTGCATTTGCAGTGGCTGCTAACTGGCAAAAATCAGGAACAGTTTCAATAACGTCAGATATATCTTTTATTGGAGTTCCTAAAAGCAACAGAATTATTGCCGAAACTCAACTTATAAAAGACGGAAGGTCTACTTGCTGTTATAATGTTAGTATTACTGATGATATTGGTACACCAATTGCAGCAGTTAAAATCGTTGGATTTCACAAATAAGCTATGGGGGATATTTTCCCCCTTTTTTAAAATAATTTTTACTACAATTTCAGACGATAATAGTTAAATATAATGTGCAATATGCATAAAAATTATATTGTTTATTGTAGATGTTTACAAAATTGTTGGAATACTCTTTTAATTTTTTCCGGATAGTGGTATAATTAAACTAATTTCCGAAAATACTATGAAAATGGTGAAAAAATGAATAGTGAAAAAATGATACATATTGCTGTTATTGCCTCGGGTATTGATGAGGAATATCAAAATAATATTATAAGTGGTATAAATAATTATTCACATGAACATAATATAAATGTGTCATCTTCTTTATTGAATAATAATATTTATTGCGATGATAAGAAGATTGAACTCTCATATTTTACGGCACATGGTGGCATGATTAAAAGCAGACGCTTTGATATCGGAGAGTATAGTATTTATAATCTGATAAACTTTAACGCATTTGATGCAGCAATCCTTATGACAAATACTATATGTCATTCTGAAACAAAACAAAATATTATAAATCGTGTCAATGAGTCCGGTATACCGGCTGTTGTATTTGACTGTTCGGATTATCCGGAACTTTATAATATAAGTATTGATAACAGTTCCGCAATGTCTGACGTTATAAAACATGTTATTGAAGTACATAATGCAAAAGTTATAAATTATATTTCAGGGCCTATGTCCAATCCGGAGGCAACAGACCGTTATAATGCTTTTGTTAATATTATGGAAGAACATAATCTTTCAGTAGAAAAAGAAAGAGTTTTCTTCGGAGAATTCAGAAGTCAAGATGGTCGTCAGGCTATTGAGGAGTTTTTGAAATCCGGACTTTCGATGCCCGACGCTTTCATATGTGCAAATGATGCAATGGCACTTACAGCTATTTCAACTCTCGAAAATGCAGGTTATAAAGTGCCTGATGATGTTATAGTTACAGGTTTCGACAATACATATAATGCAAGGAATTTCTGTCCGGTACTTTCTTCTGTTGACAGACCACTTGCCGAAATGGGACGCAAATCCGTTGAAGTTATTATGGAAATACTTAATGGTGGCAGTCCTTCAAAAAATATAAAGCTTGTTTCGACACCGGTATTTACAGAAAGTTGTGGTTGCAAAACTCAGGATATAAGCGATTTGGCAAATTATAAAAAAGTTACTTATAAAAAAATGGAAAATATTAATACAGGTATTTCAATGCTTAATCGTCTTACAGCGGGACTTGCGGAAACAGAAAAGATAGATGAGGCTATGGATATTCTTATTAACTTCATTGAAGAACTGGGTTGTGATAAGTTTAGTTTATGTCTCGCTGAAAACTGGCAAGATGCTTTAGGAAAAAAATCATCGGATTTAAAAAACGAAAATAATTATGCAAGTTATATGACATCGCCATTGATATGGAACAGAGGTCAAAGACATTCATGTGGGTATTTCCCGAGTAAAAATATGTTTCCTGAGCCTATAAATGATTCTGGAAATATAAATTATTTTCTTCCGTTGCATTTTCGTGAAAGATGTCTTGGGTATTATATCATAACTAACAGTGACTTTCCTATATATAGTCTGCTCTGCCATAGTCTTACACTCAACCTCAGCAATTCTCTTGAAAATATCCGCAAACTGATTCATTTGAACAAGGCTATGGAAGAATTGAATAATCTGTATATTATTGACCCTATGTGCAATATCTTTAATAGAAACGGTTTTATAAATCTTGCAGATGGTAAGTTCCGTGAATGTGCTGAAGAGAAAAAAACAGTTATGTTGACCTTTATTGACATGGACGGATTGAAATTCATTAATGACAATTACGGACATAATGAAGGAGATTTTGCTATACAAAGACTCGCCAGTGTAATTAAAGACAGTTCTATGAATGGAATATGTGCAAGATTCGGTGGCGATGAATTCGTGGTATTTACTTCTGATGTCGTAGATGGCGATGATGATGCGTTTAAAAGGCGTTTTAATTCCAAGCTTGACAATATGAATAGTATAATAAAAAAACCATATATGCTTTCTGCAAGTATAGGCAGTGTTATAGTTAAAGCAAGTGAAAATGTTACTCTTTATAACATTATCGCACAGGCTGACGAAAAAATGTATGAAGTTAAAAAGAAACATAAAAATTCCAGACTGTCAGGCGGAAAATAATTACAATACGGTTAAAAGTATGCATATTTCCTTGACAATATAAATTATTTGGTATATAATGATATTATTATTTTAAGAAAGGACGGTGAACATCATGACAATAAATTATAATTTTTCTGCAATTTATATTAATATTAAGCATGAAGTTTGCCTGTATACTTCTGTTCGTTAAATATATTATCGGATTTTTGAATATAATGGCGTTCTTGCTGGGCAGGGACGCCTTTTTATATAGTTATGGGTAGACAGAAAGGATTTATATGATAGTTCTTAATGGAAAATATGCCTCTGCAAAGGTTTTCACAGATGTAATAGAACAGGACTCAATATCACAGATTATTGAACTCTGTAATCAAAAAGTAAGTGAGGATTCTACTATACGAATAATGCCAGATGTTCATGCTGGAGCAGGCTGTACAATTGGCACTACAATGACAATTATCGATAAGGTGATTCCTAATCTTGTTGGCGTTGATATCGGTTGTGGCATGGAAACAGTCAGAATTAAAGAAAAACATATTGAACTCCAGAAACTTGATAAACTGATTTATCGTACAATACCATCTGGTTTTGCAATCAGAAAAAAACCTCACCGATATATAAATAACATCAATCTTGCAGAACTCTATTGTTCTGAACACGTGAATATTGAACGTGCTGAATTGAGTTTGGGAACTTTAGGAGGTGGAAATCATTTTATAGAAGTTGATAAAAGTTCTGATGGTGAAATTTATATAGTAATACATTCGGGTTCAAGACATCTTGGCGTTGAAACAGCTAAATATTATCAGAAACAAGCATATAATAATCTGAATAAAAATTCACGGACTGATATTGACGAACTTATTTCAAAGCTTAAGGCAGAGGGAAAATCAAGAAAAATTGAATCTGAAATAAAAAAACTTAATAATACTAAAACTACAAATATTCCTAAACACCTTGCATATACTGAAGGTCTGCTTTTTGAACAGTATATTCATGATATGAAAATAATTCAGGAGTTTGCACGTCTTAACCGTCTTGCAATGATGAACGAAATTATAAAGGGTATGGGACTTCATGTAGTTGAACAATTTACAACTATTCATAATTATATTGATACAGAAAATATGATACTCCGTAAAGGTGCTATTTCTGCAAAGAAAGGCGAAAAAATACTCATTCCGATGAATATGCGTGACGGAAGTCTTATATGTATCGGGAAAGGTAATCCTGACTGGAATTATTCAGCACCTCATGGAGCAGGCAGACTTATGTCACGTTCGCAGGCAAAAAAGAGCTTTACAGTATCAGAATACAAAAAACAGATGAAAGGTATTTATACAACTTCTGTTAATTCCGGCACGCTCGATGAATGTCCTATGGCTTATAAGCCTATGAATGATATTATTGACAATATATCAGAAACAGCAGAAATAATCGATATTATAAAACCTATTTATAATTTCAAGGCAGGGGAGGAATGATTTATGAACTTTGTGCCATATGAAAAACTCAGTAAAAAAGAAAAACGTAAAATTGATAATCTAAGACGTCGTGACTGGTCAGGACTTAATCCGGTAACAAGAGTTGCAGAAGAAAATAAAAAGTATTCCCGTAAAGAAAAACACCCTGTAAAATATATATAAATTCTTATGCACGTTCATTTCGAGCGTGCTTTTTTTGCAATATCTGACAAAAAAGCACATGAAATTATGCTTAAAATCCCTCAAAATGCAGAAAAAACAAAATTAACCATAAAAAATCTCAAATATTATTGAAATAATTTTTACAATATGCTATAATTCCAAAGGTGCAAAAAAATAATCTATGGGAGGTATAACTTTTTATGGTAACAGCACAAATTTTTGCCGTTGTAATATTCGTAGCAATGTTTATACTAATTGTTATGGATAAGATAGAACGGCACTATGTAACTCTTGGCAGTGGAATACTGACTCTTATAGTGGTTTTCGGTATCTGCATGAGAAGCGGTAAGGCTATATGGAATACCCTTGCCTTAAAAGGTTTCGCAACCAAGGAATTCTGGTATCAGGTGACTGAAAGCGAAAGTAAGGGCATTAACTGGGCAACTATTATTTTTATCGCCGGAATGATGGTAATGGTTGAGGGAATGGCAAAAGCAGGATTTTTCAGATGGCTTTGCATGAAAATAGCTTTCCTTGTAAAGTGTAAAACTATTCCAGTGTTTATAACATTTATGATAATGTCAGCTGTATTGTCTATGTTTATTGACAGTATAACAGTTATCATGTTTCTTGCGGCAGTCACTATTGAACTTTCGCAACTGCTTAAATTCAATCCTGTTCCAATGATTCTTTCAGAAATATTCTGTGCGAATCTTGGCGGTTCAGCTACTATGTGCGGAGACCCTCCGAACATTATAGTTGGTACTTCACTTGGATATTCATTTGGCGATTTCCTTACCAATACCGGATTGATTGCAGGAATTTCACTGGTAGTATCAATAATCTTTTTCTACATAGTTTTTAAAAAAGACCTTATATCAGATAGTAATGAAGAAATAGATATGTCAAAACTTCCAAAGCCAAGTGAGGCAATTACAAATAAACGTGATTTTATAGTAAGTACTGTTATTTTCGGTTGTGCTGTTATTCTTCTTGTAACTCACTCGATAACTCATCTTACTGTTGCAACAATAGGATTATTCATAGCAGTTATTACTTTTATTGCTTTTGCAAAAGATGCTGTTGAACTTCTTAAAAAAGTTGACTATAAAACTATTTTATTCTTTATTGGATTATTTATAGTTGTCGGAGGACTCGAAGAAACAGGTATACTTGAAGTTATTGCTGATTTCATTGAGAAAATCAGTGGCGGTGATGCAAAGCTTATGATTGTAATAATTCTCTGGGTGTCAGCATTGGCAAGTGCATTTGTAGACAATATACCATTTGCTGCTACGATGGTTCCTGTTATACAGAGCCTTGCACAAACTTCCGGAGTGGCTCTTCCAACGCTTGCATGGACACTTTCGATTGGTACGGATATAGGCGGAAGTGCTACTCCTATCGGTGCGTCTGCAAATGTTGTTGGTACATCTGTTGCTGCTAAGAATGGTTATCCAATCGGCTGGGGAAAATATTGCAAAAAACTTGCACCGGCAACTGTTATAGTACTTGCAATTTCAACAATATATATTTTTGCAAGATATTTGTAATAGGAGGATTGTTTTATGGAACAGATTATTATTTCAGTGGGAAGAGAGTTTGGAAGTGGCGGACGCTTTATTGCTGAAGAACTTGCAAAAAGATTCAATATTCCTGTATATGACCGTCATCTGATTACAGAAATTGCCGAAAAAACAGGGCTTACACCTGAACAAATAGAAAAATATAACGAAAATCCTAAGAAAAAGATTATTTCAAGACGTGTAAGAGGATATAGTAATTCAATAGAAGATAATATTGCCGAAATGCAATTTGATTTTCTTAAAGAAAGGGCTAAAAGCGGAGAATCATTTGTAGTAGTCGGAAGATGTTCTGAAACTAAACTTAAAGGCAATCCGGCATTGATTTCATTTTTCGTTCTTGGCGACTTGGAATGTAAAATAAAGCGTGTAATGGAAATTTATGAACTCTCAGAAGAAGAAGCAATAGATTTCATTCGTAAAAAGGACAGAAAGAGAAAACGTTATCATAATTATCATTGTGCAGGACATTGGGGAGATTCAAGACTCTATGATTTATGTATAAATAGTAGTCGTCTTGGAATTGATAAAACTGTCGATTACCTTGAATCCTATATAAAGGCAAGAACAAGTATATAAAAAACGGGTACATTAACTGTACCCATTTCAGCCTGTCCAAAAACCCCGATATCAGATTTGACATCGGGGTTAAAAATTT
>CAZTUV010000009.1:0-21144 GCA_964616595.1 uncultured Alistipes sp. | reverse complement strand
ATAATGAGGTGAGATAATGACACGTCACAAGAAAAGAAAAATTATTACTATTTTCAAATTGTTTATATTAATTATTTTTCCAGTAATAATAGCTGTTTCATCAAAGAGTGTTCCGAAAATCAAAAGTTTCATAAATACAGTTGGCAGTATAAGCATTACTACCTCTGTCACTAACACAACTACAATTACACAAACTACTACAAAAGAAATTATTAACATATCTGAAGGATATGGCATAACTGAAGAATCAGAAGATACTATAAATAATATAACAGAAATCCAAAGTCCTCTTGAAACTGTTCCAGAAAACGCAGGAGAAAAACCTTATCCTTCTGAAGATTCATGGACTGCTGGAGGTTCTATAATAAGGACAACTTATGGTTATTACAGTGGCAGTTATTATTTTGACCTCGATAATGGTGGACAGGTCAACAATCAAACTTCAATTCCAAATGAAACATTACTATCAGAAAGCAGGTGTCAGGCTGATTTCACTATCGAAAATACCGACGAACCACTTGTACTTATATATCACACGCATACAACAGAAAGCTTTGAACCATATGTACGTGACTTTTATGATGCAAATTTCAATTATCGCACGACCGATGAAACTAAAAATATGATTATGGTTGGCAATGCAATACAGGCAGAACTTGAAGCACAAGGAATCTCTGTTATTCATTCCAAAGAAATACACGACTATCCATCATATAACGGTTCTTACAGCAGGAGCAGGGAAACTATTTTATCAATACTTGAACAATATCCAAGTATCAAAGTAGTTCTTGATATTCATAGAGATGCCATTTCAAGTGAAAATGTAGCATATCAGCCAATCGTCGATATTAATGGCAAAGAAGCAGCACAAATCATGATAATATCTGGTTGTGATGACGGGACTTTAGGAATGCCGGATTTTATAAAAAACTTTCATTTTGCCTGCCGTTTACAGGAAAGTCTCGAAAATGATTACGCCGGACTTACAAGGCCTATACTTTTCGATTATCGTCATTATAACCAAGACTTAACAACTGGCAGTTTACTTATTGAAGTCGGTTCTCATGGGAATACATTAGAACAAGTCCAATATTCTGGACAGCTAATTGGAAGTTCATTAGGACGTTTGCTAAATTCAATGAAAGAGGTGGATTAATTTGTTCAGAAAAAAAACAGTCCTCAGAATAATATTCGTATACATTCTGTTGACTGCTGGTATATATATGTTTTTAGAATCATGTAGTAATTCTTATAACAGAATATCAAAAGAAAAAATTGTTCCGGCAAGTATAGTCATAAACGATAACAAAGCATCTGTAAGTATATTAGAAAGTAAATTTAACTTCAGCATAAAAATGTTTTTACCCAAAAGTAAAATATACTATGTAGCATATACTATCGCATCTGATGATATAAGGTTAATGAGTTATTGCATTTCTCTGATGCATGATAAGCTGTGATTGTGTATTATAAAACTTATTGAGTTCCCCAGAATATATGAGAGTAGCATTTGGAAAATTACGGAAATCATCTGGCGTATATAAAGAAAAATGTTTATCAAGCTGTATACCTATTTTGTCCATTGTATATGCAACAAACTGCGAACAGACAAAACTATGTTTACGTTTCCATTCGACGTTAAAATAAACAGCAAGCAGTCCAAGCAAATTATATGAATATATATGCCTGTTACGTACAAAATGTTCTATCACCTGATTATACATTTCCTTTTGTTCGGAAGTAACTGCTATACGATAGATTTCACATGGTATAAACTCAAATTGTCCAAGAGTCCCTTCCCCTACCACTTCACGATTAAATGTCGCAGGCAACGGAAAAGGTGTATATGTACGACAGAAGCTATACATTTCTGAAAGGCGTATATCTCCTGAAAGCGAAACATGATTATAAGGTTTATGCGTAAAAAATCTAAAAAATCTGGCAGGAGCGGTACCAGTTTGTGCTACAATCAAATATATATAATCTTTCATAATATCCTCCTGAAAAGTTTATGTTTTAATTATAACATAAAGACTTGCATTTTGCAATAGTTTATGTTATAATAATAAAAAAGATTTTTTACGCTTGTAGCTCAATGGATAGAGCAGTGGCCTCCGACGCCATGTGTGCAGGTTCGATTCCTGTCAGGCGTACCATATAACTATACAAAAAATCTGAAATATCAATCTTATTAATTTATAACAAATTGTTGTTAAAATAAATAAGATTGATATTTTTTATTTCAAAAAAATAGTGTATATCACACTTCACTGCAATATACACCTATAAAACATCTATATTCCAACAATAAAAAACGGACAGGGAGGGATTCGAACCCTCGCATTGATTTAAATTTTCCCCTATTAATCATCATTTTTTGTTATCCGTGTCATATTTCGTGTCATATATCTCTGAAAAGGCATCGGAAACTGTCTGAGCGACCTCTTTTTCCTTACTTTCGTATAAATGCTGATAAACGTTTTTTATCATATTGGGCGATGACTGCCCCAGACGTTTCATAGCGTACTTATCCGGAACACCCTTAGCAAGCATTATTGACGCATTGCCATGTCTCTGAGCGTGCATCGTGAAACGTGGCAGACCGTTTTTATCGCAAAGGCTATTTAACCTTTTTAAAACAGATTGCGGTAGCAGTGGCGAAATAAATTCGCTTGTACGTTCCGCACGGTCAAGGCGTTGTTTCAGGAGTGCATCAACCTCTAATTCTCTTGTACTCGCTTCTGACTTCGTTGTATTTTTTATAATGTACTTGTTATTCTTGTCCGGAACTTTAGCAGCGTGTATTTTAATTGTTTTGCCATTGTAGTCAGACCACTTCAAAGCCGCTATTTCTGACTGACGCAACCCAAGCGTTACGGCAATAGTTATTGGTAGTTCTACGGACGTTCCCTCAACAATGTGCAATATCTTTGCTATTTCCTCTTCATTAGGTATTTGCTTTTCCTGTTTAGGCAGACGTGGCAGTCTGACCGACTCAAAATCAAGCTGTATATGACTTTGACGAAGTGCGGCGGATACCAGTCCGTATTGATTTTTTACCGATTTCGGAGCATATTCCACAGCGTTTTCGTTAACCCAGAATTGCAGTTCTTTTTCGGTAACGGCATTTATTTTTTTATTACCGAAATCACCGAGAACGTTTCTGAGTATAATATAGTAGCCCCTTATCGTTGATGGTGATAAAAGATTTTCTTTGCTTTGAATATATTCCTCAACACACGTATATATGGTCTTTTTTTCATTGTTACGTTGTGTATGCCGTCTGCCTGTCTGCCATTCCTTAGCTATAAATTCGGCTTCATTCTTGCCTGCCTTGCCTTTAAGTTCTGATGTAAAGGATATATATTTCCCTGTTTCCCTGTCATAAACCCGTACTCTCCAAGAGCCTGACGGAAGTTCTTTTGCGGTTGCCATTATATCAACTTCTTTCAAAAAACACCTCATTATTTTCTGATTCGGCTTGACAATCGTAAAATTTTATGATAATATAGATAAAAAAGAAAGGAAACAGGAAGTATGACTCAAAAGGAAATTAAGGACGACCACAGACGGTTACATACAAATCTTCTTTTATGCCAGAAAGTTCTCGGTCGCATAGCATTGTGTGAGGCTATTGGTGTAACACCTTCAACATGAACTACCAGAATGAAAGAACCATGGAAAAAATTCAGCTATGATGATTTCAGACTTATAGCACAAGCATCAGGTATTGAAGTGGAAACTCTACTGTTTGGCACGGTGACACTTTATGGAAATTCTCCTTAAATCCGGTATTTTTATAATGCCGGATTTATTTTTCATTTCCTTTCATTTTTCCCATCATAAGAATAATTTCTGAACGTTGCATAAGTGTAAGACTTTTGAACATTTCTACGACTTCATCAATGTCTTCTGTAGATGCTTTTCCGAGGTTGACCGCATTGCGTATATCTCCGGCATTATCTCCACCTATGCTTACAACGTTTGAAATGCTTTTGGTTTCAGGGACGTCTGTTCTACCTAAAAGGTAATCGACTGACACATCAAGATAATCAGCAATTTTTGCGAGACTAAAAGATGACATACCACGATTATCAGTCATCCGTTTCAGTGTATTTTCATTAAGTCCGCAATCTGCTAACATATTTTTTTGTACCAAACCCCTTGACTTTACTATAGCTTGAATTCTGTCAATAGTAATTTGTGCAGTATACATAAAATAACTCCTTGAAATTGGTAATAGATTACAAAATCTTAAAAAAGCACGATTATTTGTTGACAATCGAAAAATAATGAGGTATAATAAATTTACACTCCTGGTCATGCACAGGGCGGGAGTTATAGAAAACTTATGGTTTTCTGTTTTTAACTACCGAAGTTCTGGTCTTTTCCGTAGCTTTCAGAACTTCGGTATATGGCGGAGTGGAGCAGTTGGTAGCTCGCAAGGCTCATAACCTTGAGGTCGTCGGTTCAAGTCCGACCTTCCGCAACCATGGGGAACAAATCCTCAATACTTGTGCTGTTTGGTATGGTCGTAGTCTTGTTTACTTCAGACCACGGCAACTCCAAAAATGAAGATTCCACAGTAAAAGAGTTTTGGTTTATCCTTTCTTTTTCTCTTTAACTGGTGTTGAATCCTCCTGAAAACTGAGCCGTCTTGTCCGGTTTGCGTTTTGATGTAAGGAGTAAACCGGACAAGGCACACACATGACGATATAGAGTATGGAACTCGCCAGGTTACAAGCCTGGAATCGTCGGTTCGAATCCGACTGTCGTCACCATGATTCTTGCATAAGCAGGAATCCCATTGGTATGATTGGGGGCTCGTCTGGGACTTCGCTTTGATAAGGTTAGCGTATTTCCAGCAGCCTCACACACTGAATATGATAATTTCTTTCAAAATACTCCTTTTATTCAGGACAGGTATGACCCGATGTTTAAAATCGGGTTGCACCTGACTATTTTGTGAATAAATTAGTAAAAAATCTTACCGTCTTCAAGGTTTTTCCTGTACCAGCAAGCCTTAGAATAAAACAAGTTATTATGGAGACACTTTTTAGCTTTGGAACATTCTTTGTACTTGCTACAACAACCGAATTTATCAGCAGGTTCAAACGATTCTACATAATACAAAATGGCATCTTTCATAAACTTTATAACGGAGTCATTCCAAATCGGAAAATTTACATATGTATTTATTTCATCAGACTTAATTCTTTTGGTTTCAGCATTTTCAGGTATAGTAATTTTGTCAACTAAATTATTATTTATTGCAAAAGAAAAATATCTATTTCCTTTCCTGCCTTTTATACTGCAATTAAACGGCATTTTTGAAAGTTTACCGGTAACAGGTTCTGTAAGCCATACAGATTCAGATTCATAGCCTGTTGCAGGCTGATGATTAAGAATACAAACAATAAAGTTTTTAGGTATATTATGAGAAATAATGATTTCTGTGTTTATTTCATCAATAAACTTTTTTATACCAATTGCTTCTGGCATTCAAAAAACTCCTCTTCCTGAATAATTTCTATTGGTTTCCCCTTTAATTGAAGTTCCTGAGCTTTTGCGACTTTGTCTCCATAATCTCCGAATTTCCAATCAGGACTTCCGAAAGCTCCGATAATTAGGTAGTCTGTTTTGGATGATACACCTGATTTGACAGACACACCTAATTTTTCAAAATAGGATTTTACATCTTTTCGCTGACCACAAGCAAATTCACCGGTTAAGACTATGTTTTTACCATTAAGGTTAGAATAACACGGATTTACGGTCATGTTTTCGATTGATGTTCTTTCTCTTCGTGACTCCCCTGAAACCGTGAGAATTATATTTCCTGTAAAATGTTCTTTTAACTTTTCATAAACCTCAAAGTTTGCTATACAGTCATTCAACGCTCTGTGTGCATTATGTTCTATGCCAAAAAATTCGGAAATAGTTTTCAGCTTATTGTCTGAAACAGCAATATCACAATACTTTGAATAACGCAGAGTATCAAGTATATCGTTATTAAAAACTTTTAGATTTAATTTTTCGCATAGGTCATAAAGAATTGTGCTATCGAAACTTGCTATATTATGACCAAGAATAATGTCATCACCGATAAAATCAAGATATTCCTGAATTTTATCTTCAATTTTCGGAGCATTTTCAAGCATCCCATTTGTTATACCTGTAATGGCAGTAATTGCTGATGAGATGTTACCAGAGGGTTTTATAAATGTGCTGTATTTGTCTACAATTTCACCGTTTCTTACTCTTACAGCTGACATTTCTATTATTTCTGCTAAATTTGTATACTTGCTTGTTGTTTCAAGGTCAATTACTGTATAATCTTTTATATTGTCAACTATGGAATTTCCCTTTTTCCTTGTTCTTTTAACAGAAGCTGATTTTGAAGCTGTACAAATTTCTTTATCATTTACTCGATACCTTTTAGAATCAAATGATTTGTAAGTAGCGACAATTAAATCGGAATAATTTTCTAAATCTTCAATTCTTTCTAAGTCAATCGTCCAAATACTTGAATTTTTGTCTTTTACTTTATCAAATCGTGTGTCTTTACGTTTTTCTTCACTTAATTCCCAAACCGAAAAAGTAAATGTTTTTTTAATTTTCCCCAAATACAGTTTGAAAATTCTTGTGTTAAAATAAAAAAAACAAATATATTTGGTTTTGCTTTTCTCTATTTTAAATTTATCATAAAGGTCTACACCATTTTCTGCAAAAATATTTTTTAGAATGCCTAATGCCTGCTCTTCTAAGTCCGTATATTCCATATCATCTGTCTGATATTCTTCCAGAATCTTTTTTTTATTCTCATCATCTGATATATTCAATGATTTGTATACATCTACAATCAAATCAGAATTTATTGAAAAATCTTCGACATCTTTCAATGGAATTTTCCAATCCTTCCAATGACGAGAATTTTTATCTTTAACTCCATTAAATCTAATGTCAGATTTTTTGGTTTCATTGAGCCTGTAACCATACACCGAAAGCCAAAAAGCATTTAATCCCACTTTAATTCTGCAAAAGACAGTATTATTAGCAGAAAGGTTAAGATATTGATTGTTTATTTTTGCAAATCTAATGACTCCATCAAAGTCAATCCCGTTTATTAAAAACGCTTCTTTGATGTATTTTATTGCTTTTTTCTCAAGAGAAGTTAAATTTGATTCAAAGTACTCCATTATCCTCTCCTATTCTTTCTAAATCGCTTTTTTTAAAACGAGGTTTAAAATATCAATTTTGTCCTGCGGAGACAATTTATTGAAGTGTTCCACAAGGATTTTAGTTGTCGGGTCTAATTCCAACGTTGTCATAATTTGTGGTTCTTCCCTTCCAAGAAGATAGTCCACGGATACATTTAAACGATTAGCAATTTTTATAAGTGCTTCACCAGTAGGAATTTTCCCATTTTTCCACGGAGTTACAGATGCCCTTGCTAATCCTAACTCCTGAACTAAAGCTGTTGGTTTAATTCCATTTGCAAGACAGGCTTTATAAAAATTATCCCAGAACATACAAATAACCTCCTTTTTGTGAAAAAAGTTCATAAAAATAGACAATTGTTTTAGCTATAAGTACTAAAGTTTAAAAAAATATACTCATTTCTCTTGACAAATTCATTTTTTTAGACTATACTATACTTGTGTTCAGGGAACGAGTGCGAAAGTCACTGGAACACAAAGTTGTCGCTTGGCATAGATTTTCCATTTGGGTATGGTAGTTCTACCGAAAAATAATGCGTTTTTATGGACGTATTATTTTTCAGATGTCTTTCTGACTATTGTAGAATTTGTAAGCTAAAAAAATTTCTGTTTATTTTATTCTATACTATTTTGGGAGTTTTGTCAAGGTTTTTTTGAATTTTTTAGGACAGGAGTATTGAAAAAATGAATTTTCCCGAAAAATTACGATATTTTCGCATCAGTCACGGATACACGCAAGAAGAGTTTGCAAAACTTGTCGGCGTATCCGATGCGTCAATTTCGCTGTATGAACTGGGAAAGCGTATCCCAGATATGTACAAAGCAGTGAAAATTGCAACCCTCATGGGAACAACCTGCGAAGAACTTGTAAGCGAAAGGAGGTGCGAATAATGAAGGATAAAGAGGAAATGAGAGAACTTTATGCACTCGCATTGGAGGGTATTGCCCTTAAAATTGAAAAGAAATGCACATTTATTGCAGAAACCCGTGCAAGTTACAATAATATCAAAGAACTCAACAAACTGATTCGGCAGTTCTTTGAAATTAGGGAAAAATGGAACGCAATCCCTTATGATGAGGCTTGACGCCCGTCGCACAAAATCACATTTATATGGCTTCTGAACGGTTGAGCCAATCAGCCGTATCCCACGATAACGGTATCGGACAAGATGCCAATTGTAAATCACTGAGCAGGCGTACAAGCCTTGCAAAAGTTAAATACCCATTCTAACCCAACAATACCAAAGGAGGAAAAAATCTATGGCAATCTTCAAAAATCGCCACTATGGCAACTTTACGCAAATTGATAATAGTGTCATCCATAGCAACTTGAGCGACAAGGCTCTTGGTGCCTTGGTCAGACTGCTTTCACACGGAGAGAACTGGAGATTCAATGTACAGAGTTTCTCCCGTGAAAGAAACGTCGGTGAGACAGCAACAAGAACTGTCATCAATGAATTAATCAAAGCTGGACACGTTGAGCGTGTCAGAACTCAGACAAAGTCGGGACGATTTGAATTTACTTTCAACGTCTATGAAACACCTATATCGAATCACAAGCCGGAGGAAAAGTCTCCGGTAAAAAAAGACTTTCAGAAAATTCCAAATGTGGACAATCCACTTGCGGAAAATCCACAAGTGGATAATGGCAGTCATATACCTTATTATAATAATAAAAAAGAAGCTATAAAAAAAGAGCCAGTAAGAGCAGAGGCAGAAAAAGCCGCTCCTGCCCTGCCACATGGAACGCATGAAAATGTGTTCCTTACGGACGATGAGTACAGGACACTTGTTGAAACTTACGGTAAGGAGCAGACAGACTACAGTATTGACACCCTTTCTGACTTCAAGTATAAAACCCATAAAAGCAAAATTAAGAATGATTTCAATAAACTTATGACTTCATGGATTAAGCAGGATATTGGATGGGGCAAAACGCCAAAATATTCTGCTTGTTATTCGGCACAGCCCGAGGCATCGCAAACAGAAGAAGATTCTGGTCGTTCGCCCGAAATGACCGCTAGGCTTCTTGCAATGCTGAACGGTGATTATTCAGCGGCTATGGGGGTGGGTGCATGAATAAGTTTATGGCTCTGGCTTTAGAAAACGCCTTGAAGATTAATCCAATAAAAGCGTGGGATTATCAAAAAGACGGGTTATGGTACTGCGGCAAATGTGGTATGCCAAGAGAAGAATTTTTCATTGACCCCTTTGACAAAGATGAATATAAAGTCCCGAAAAACTGTGCTTGTATAGACGAAGAACGCCGGCAGGAGCAGGAAATACGGCAGCGTGAAGAAAATGAAATCCGCCGCAGACAGTGTTTTGCAGACCCTGAAATAGCTCTATGGGATTTTGCACATGACGACGGAAAAAGCGACCGCCATGCCATGCAGATAGCCCATAATTACGTCGAAAATTTCGATAAAATGTTTGATGAGGGTATGGGGCTTCTAATACATGGAAACGTTGGTTCGGGCAAATCATTTATGTCAGCGTGCATCGCAAACGCTTTAATTGACAAAGGAAAAAGCTGTCTGATGACCGATATGACGACAATTATTAACCGACCGTTCCGAAAAGATGATGACCGCAATCAGTATGTACGTGACCTTGCATACGATTATGACTTGTTGGTGATTGATGATTTGGGGCGTGAACGTAATACTTCTTTTGCAACGGAGACTGTGGCAGCAGTTCTTGAGGCACGCAACCGCAGTAAACGCCCCCTGATAATCACATCTAATCTTACTCCCGCACAACTTCTAGCAACAACTGATATTGCATTGAAACGAATCTACAGCCGTATCTTTGAAATGTGTATACCAGTAAAGTTTGTTGGCATAGACAGGCGGGAAATGAAAATGCAGCACAATATCAATCGTTATGCCTCACTTCTTGGGCTTTAAGATTGGTTATGGAACAGGCAGGTGAATTTATGGAATCTAATTATTTAGCTGATTTCGTAAGAACGGTTATGCTAATTTCTGATGAGATTGAACGATACGGTGATACGGCAGATATTCCGTATCGTTCAGGACTCAAGATGGGTTACCGTACAGCGTTGATGAATCTGAGGCACGGCATAAAGGCTGTTATGGACTTGCAGGAGACGTATGCAAGAGAAAAAGTACAGTCAAAAATTGCAAAAAATACGGCAAATCATGCAAAAAACTTTTTAGCCGATATTTTTGGTGATGCGGATGTTTCAGAAATCAACGAATCTGATAAAGAAAGGCTAAAGGTCTTTGTCGGTAAACTGGTATCTGAATGGGAATAAGAAAATCAGAACCGCAATATACTCAATCGAGGTGATAATTTATGGCAAAGAAAACCAATCCCACTCCGTATGAACGTGCAGGAATGTATGAGGTTATAAGCAAGACCGAAACCGAAACCCACTACATAGAAACTATACGGACATACGATGGAGTTACTGTTGTGAACCGTATTCCAAAGCATGACAAAAAAGAACAGTCGGTCATTGACAAGAGTATTATAAGAGCTTTAGCAGAGTTCGCAAATCCAGAAGTGGATATGTCATCGGTTGAGTATATTGAACTTGTGCTATGAATTTTAAAATTAAGGGCTTACAGAAAGGGCGTGAACTATTGGAAAACGAAAAATGTGGATTTGTAGAAACGGGCGGACACTGTTATATTCTTGTGGGCATAAGATGCGACGGAACAGACAAATTGTGCAAGTTCCGAAAAACCAAAGAACAATTTCAGCATGAACGAGACAGAAGCATAATCATAAACCGTGTAAAAGGTAATTGTGAGCAGTGCAGATATATGGGAACTCCTTGCAGACTGAGTACGGAAGAAGGAGGTGAAGAAAATGAGACTGATTGATGCTGACGAATTTTTACTTACCACAAAAGTGGGTTACACATTGGCTTTAATGTGTACAACTAATGTTGCGAAAAAAGAAATCTTAAAAGCAACATATGAGTTTATCAAAGAACGCATAGGCGATACACCGACAGTTGATGCAGTACCTGTAAAGCACGGCAATTGGGCAGATGGAGATTACTGCTCGATTTGTAATATTTCAGTTTACGAGGGATTAGATGCTGATATATTCAGTACGTACTGTCCGCCTTTCTGTCCGAACTGTGGTGCAAAAATGAACGGAGGCGAAAAAAATGCGTGAAATTCTAAAAGGAGCGATAAAATGACACTTGAAACAAAAATGCAGAAAGAAGCTATGGAACTTCTTGACAGCGACAGAAGAGTGAGTTATACAGAAGATGAATATTTTGTATATTTGACACTTGCCTATTACGCCATAAGAATCCCAAAAAGCAGGTTTTACCTGAATAAAGAGTTACTCATAAAACGCAGGACTAATATATTTAAGTCAGGCAATCTTATGTGCAACGAAAAGCTTGAAATATCGGAAGAAATGCGTAAAATCAACAAAAATAACGTTGTATTGCTGAAATGCGATAAATTCATAACAGGAATAAACGAAAAATACCTGAAACTTCTTGTAAGAAAAGACTGCTGGCTTTACGCCGCTGATGAAAAATCGGCAGTATATTTTGTCGTCAACAATGAAATCTATGCAGTATGTATGCCTGTAAGACTCAAAAAGGAGAAGCCGATATGCTGAAACATAAGATGAAGTGTCCGACGTGTAAAAAACGTGCGTTTGACATATCGGCATTGCCAGACGTTCCGCTTGTGGTGGAACTGAAATGTCCTAACTGCAAAAACATAGTGCGTGTATCATGCACGAAAAATAACGTACCGAGCAACGGAGTTTAAAACTACCAAATAGCCGGACATCATACAGAATGGTTAACTGCCGTTCAGTGTGTTGTCCGGCTTTATATATTATTATATCAGGAGGTCAAATTATGAGTCAGATTAAAATCCTGTTAGACGTTGTTTCAGATGTCCGTCATCTTGCAGACAGCCTTGAAACTTACGCCAAAGCCCTCATAATCTCAGAAAAAGCTGACGAGTTTGAGGAAATCTGTTCTGCACAGGAGAATCCTTATCCGGACGAACCTGCTGAACCCATCAAAACCTACGAGCTTACAGATGTTCGTGCGATTCTTGCGGAAATTTCGCAGTCAGGAAAAACCAACGAGGTGAAAAAGCTTTTGCAGAAATATGGCTGTAAGAAACTCAGCGAGGTGAACTCAGAGGATTACACCAACCTGATGAAAGATGCAGAGGTGCTGAAAAATGCCGGATAAACATGCTTTTCTGTCGGCATCATCGAGTCACAGGTGGCTTAACTGTACGCCGTCTGCACAGCTTGAAAGAACATACGAAAACAAAACCACAACTGCCGCCGAAGAAGGAACGGCTGCACACGCTTTGTGTGAGTATAAACTTCGGAAAGCGTTGGGCAATGCACCTGAAAAACGTCCTGTTTCCGAGTATGACTCTCAGGAAATGGAGGACTTCACCGATGACTATGTGTATTACATCATGGAACAGCTGAACGTTGCAAAACAGACCTGTCCGGATACTCTTGTAATGATTGAACAACGTCTTGATTTTTCGCAGTACGTCCCCGACGGATTCGGTACGGGCGACTGCCTGATTATCGCAGATGATACACTTCACATCATCGATTTCAAATACGGTCTGGGCGTGCTTATAGAGGCTGAAAACAATCCACAGATGATGCTGTATGCTCTTGGTGCATTGTCCGTCTATGACACTATTTACGATATCAAAAACGTATCAATGACAATATTTCAGCCACGCCGTGAAAATATCAGTACATGGACGATTACCGTTGAGGAGTTGCTGGACTGGGCAGAAAATGAGCTTAAACCAAAGGCGGAACTTGCCGCAAATGGCAAAGGCGAATTTTGTGCAGGTGAATGGTGTACGTTCTGCCGTGCCAAAGTAAAGTGCAGAGCAAGAGCAGAAGCGTGTCTAAAACTCGCAAAGTATGATTTTAGACCGCCACCGGAACTTGATGACATGGAAATTGAAGTCATTCTTGAAAGTCTTGACAGATTAACTTCATGGGCGAATGACATCAAAGAATATGCACTAAATGCTGCTTTACAGGGCAAGCAGTGGAAAAAATTCAAGCTTGTTGAGGGACGTTCAGTCCGTAAGTATACCGATGAAGAAAAGGTTGCAGAAGCCGTTAAATCAGCAGGATATGACCCGTATGAACGCAAGATTTTAAGTGTTACAGCAATGACAAAACTTCTCGGAAAGTCAAAGTTTGAAAAAGTCCTAAACGGTCTTATTCACAAGCCACAGGGCAAACCGACATTAGTGCCGTTGTTGGACAAACGCCCGCCTATGAATACGGCACAAACAGATTTTAAGGAGGAAAATTAATATGGAAACAAAGGTAATTACAGGTGTTGTAAGACTCTCTTATGCTAACGTATGGGAGCCTAAGTCAATCAACGGAGGCGACGAAAAGTACAGTGTTTCACTGGTGATTCCGAAATCCGACAAAAAGACAGTCGACGCCATCAATAAGGCTATTGACTCAGCTATTGAAGACGGTATTGGGAAGTTCGGCGGTAAGAAACCGAATAAGGCAACTCTCAAACTTCCACTTCGTGACGGTGACATAGAACGTTTTGAAGATGAGGTTTACAGGGACTGCTATTTCGTCAACGCAAACAGCACCACAGCCCCGCAGATTGTGGACAAAAAGGTACAGCCGATTCTTGAACGTGACGAGGTGTACAGTGGCTGCTATGCAAGGGTTTCAATTACGTTCTATGCGTTCAACAGCAACGGCAACAAGGGTATCGCTTGCGGTCTGGGCAATATTCAGAAGGTAAAAGACGGCGAACGTCTCGGCGGTCACACCAACGCAGAGGACGATTTTGATACTCTTGAAGATGACGATTTCCTTTCATAAGTAAGTAAAGCAGACGGGTGGGCGTTTGGCAGTTTTACTGCTGGGTGGGTAAAAGGAGTAAATACAAATGGAAACTATCAGCATTGATATTGAGACTTTTTCTGATGTTAATCTGGCTGAATGCGGTGTTTACAAATATGCACAGTCACCGGATTTTGAAATTCTGCTTTTCGGGTACTCTGTTGACGGCGGTACAATACACGTTGTTGACCTTGCGAACGGCGAAAAGATACCTGATAAAATTCTGAAAGCGTTGTCTGATGACAGTGTTATAAAATGGGCATTCAACGCAAATTTTGAAAGAATATGTCTGTCGGAATATCTTAACAGATACTATCCGGAATATTTTCGGTCATATAGCATAAATGAAGATACTGTCAATGATTATCTTGACCCGGCTTCATGGCGTTGTACTATGATATGGTTTGCATATCTGGGACTTCCGTTGTCGCTGAAAGGTGTCGGGGCAGTTCTTAAACTTGATGCACAGAAAATGGACGAGGGCAAAGAATTGATAAAATATTTTTGTGTTCCTTGCGTTCCGACAAAATCAAACGGCGGAAGATTACGCAATTATCCGTACCATGCCCCTGACAAATGGGAGCTTTTCAAGAAATATAACAAACGTGACGTTGAGGTGGAGCTGGCAGTCAAGAAAAAACTGTCACGCTTTCCTGTACCGGATTTTGTATGGGAAGAATACCACCTTGACCAGCAAATCAATGACAGAGGAATTGCAGTAGATATGAAACTTGTCAGTCAGGCAGTCAGACTGGACGAAAAATGCCGTGCAGAATCACTGGAACGTGCCGGAGAACTTACGGGACTTGACAATCCGAATTCTCCTATTCAGCTTCTTGATTGGCTGAATACTCAGGAAGTCCATGCAGAATCACTTGACAAAAAAACTGTACAGGAACTTCTGAAAACAGTGACAGGCAAAGTCAGAGAAGTGCTTTTACTGAGACAACAGCTTTCAAAATCATCGGTTAAAAAATATACGGCAATGAATAACGTAGCCTGTGATGACAGCCGTGCAAGAGGTTGTTTTCAGTTTTACGGTGCAAACCGTTCAGGACGTTGGGCGGGGCGTAATATACAGTTACAAAATCTTCCTCAGAACCACATTCCCGACTTGGAGCAGGCAAGAAATCTTGTGAAGTCGGGAAATTATGAAGTTTTGGATATACTGTATGAAAATATTCCCGACACGTTATCACAGCTTATCAGAACGGCATTCGTACCACGTAAGAATATGAAATTTATAGTTGCGGACTTTTCAGCGATTGAGGCACGTGTAATTGCATGGCTTGCAGGAGAGCGTTGGAGAATGGAGGCTTTCGCAGACGGAAAAGACATCTACTGTGCCTCAGCGTCACAGATGTTTCATGTTCCTGTGGAGAAACACGGTGTTAACGGACACCTTCGGCAGAAAGGCAAAATTGCCGAATTGGCTTGTATTGCTGAAGGACAGCTTGTTCTGACTGATTACGGCTTGATTCCGATTGAAAAAGTAACAAAAAATCATCGATTGTGGGACGGAGAAAATTGGGTAACGCATGATGGTGTAATATATAAGGGAGAACGTGAGGTATTAACATATGAAGGACTTACAGCAACACCAGACCACCTCGTCTGGATTAAAGGGCAACCGAAGCCGGTACAGTTTGGAGTCGCCGCCGCCAGCGGCTCACATCTCATTCAAACCGGATATGGTCGGAAAGCAATACGGTTGGGTAAAAATTATCAGTCCGGAGAAACGCTGGAACAAAGCGATGAACCATTGCTATGTACTGACAGAATGCATAGGGTGTGGTTCGGTACAATGGACGTTACTCACAAATCTTACAAGCGGAAAATCCAAAGGCTGTCAGCAATGTTCTCAGCCGAGGAAAATTCCGAAGTGGTTGGACAGACGACTTACTGCTGCAAAACAACGATGCGAAAATCCGAAAGATGCAGGGTATCACAATTATGGTGCAAGAGGAATCCGATTCGATTTTCCGAGTATAACTGCCGCCGGACTGTATCTGATTTGAGTTTTTGGGTGTCCGGAAAGAGCAATGGAGATAGACAGAATAGACAACAATGGAAATTACTCACCGGGCAATCTGCGATTTGTATCTCATATCGAAAACAATCAGAACAAACGCACAACAGTGCTTTCAGAGTTCAATCAGGAGTACTGGCCTTATGCGTACACCACAGTGATTCGCAAGCTGTCAAGCGGGTTGACGAGGGACGAGATTATTCGGGAAGCGGAAGTGGCAGTAATGAAAAAAAGGAAATGCTGGCAACTCATATCCGCAAGGCTCGACTTTATGATATACGAAATGCCGGACAACATCATCGTTTTACCGTATCGGGCAAGTTAGTACATAACTGTGGCTATGGCGGTTCTGTCGGAGCTATGAAAGCTATGGGCGGTACTGAAATGGGGCTGTCAGATGAGGAACTGAAAAAAATCGTTGATGACTGGCGTGAAGCCTCTCCGAATATTGTAAAACTCTGGTGGGACGTTGACCGTGCTGTAAAAGAATGTATAAGGTTACGGCTGCCGACAGAAACACACGGCTTGAAATTCAGCTATGAATCGGGATTTTTATTTATTGAACTTCCGTCAAAACGTCGTCTGGCGTATGTCAAGCCACGCATAGAACCTAATCAGTTCGGCGGTGAATCCGTTACATACGAGGGTGTCGGGACAACTAAAAAATGGGAACGCCTTGAAAGCTATGGCCCAAAGTTTGTGGAAAACTGCGTTCAGGGCATTGCCCGTGACCTACTTATGAACTCAATGCAGACACTGTCCCACTGCTTTATTGTTGCACACGTTCACGACGAAATCATAATTGAGGCAGATAAAAGAATGTCACTTGAAGTAGTATGCAAACAGATGAGCAGAACACCACAATGGGCGGACGGCTTGCTGTTAAGGGCAGACGGATATGAATGTGAATTTTACCGAAAGGATTGATATTATGGAGATAAAGAAATATATCAGCATTGAACGCCTGAAAGACAAGTACAGAGAGGTTTTCGTCAAAGGCGAACTTATCACAGTCACGGAAAAAATTGACGGAGCAAATGCTTCTGTTCGCTATGATGGGGAAACAGATTCTCTCATCGGTTTTTCGAGAAACCGACAGGTCAGTGAAAAAGAGAGTTTACAGGGATTTTTTGGATTTGTACAGACACGCAATAAAAATGAGTTTAAGGCAGTTCTTGGCACAAGATATATCATTTTCGGTGAGTGGCTGGTAAAGCATACCGTGAAATATCCGACTGACGCTTACAGAAAGTTTTATGTATTCGATATGTGGGATACAGAAACGGAGCGTTACTGTCCTCACGATATGGTTGTACAGACCGCCACCACTTTAAACCTTGACCTTGTTCCCGTTTTTTACGTTGGTGCTTTCGAGAGCTGGAACGTGATAGAAAAGTACGTCGGAAGAACGGAAATGAATGCCGAGCCTTGCGGAGAAGGCATTGTTGTCAAATCACAGGACAGACTTGACAACAGATTTTCAGGTACTCCGGCTTATGTAAAAATTGTATCTGATGATTTTACGGAAACCAAGGCACATAAACCAAAGAAAACAGATTCAGAATGTTCGGACGAATATCAGGCAGACTTACAGCTTGCACAGACTATTGTTACAAAAAGACGTGTTGAAAAACTCCTGCAGAAGTTTGTGGAATCGGGGATACTGCCTGAAAACTATGATGAACATCAGCTGAAAGAAATCAGTATGCTTCTTCCTAAAGCCTGTTACGAGGACTGCATGAAAGAAGAACAGGAAACCGTTGTCAGAATTAAAGACTTCGGAAAACTGTGCAATAAATTATGTATGCAGTATGCAAGACAGATAATTTTCGGTGACTGATATAAGGAGAACAGTTTAATGATATTTACACTATATACTGCAACTTGCCGTGGAAATGCAAAAAACATATTTTATCCGAAAGCTGTATCCGTCACTGATTCTGACAGTCTGAAAGAAGCTGTAAAGTACGACCATGTTTCTGCAAAGTTCAGGGACGGAAAAAGGAGCAATGCTAACTTTGAGTTCAGCAACTGCCTGATGTTCGACTGCGACAACAGCCACTCCGAAAATCCTGCTGACTGGGTAACGCCGTTTGAACTCGCTATGGCATTTCCGGACGTTGAATTTGCGGTTGTTTACAGCCGGAACCATATGAAACAGAAGGGCACAAAATCTGCAAGACCAAAGTTTCATGTATATTTCGGCGTTCCGGGAGTGCTTACAGGTTCAGAACGTACACAGCTGAAAAAAGATATACTGAACGAATTTCCGTATTTTGATAACAAGGCTCTTGACGATGCACATTTTTTCTTTGGCGTTGAAAATCCACAAGTCGAAAAATATACAGGGAGTATAACTGTTTATGATTATCTGAACCATGATGATTTTGCAGAATGGGACGAAAAAACAGAACAGATTCAGGAGGGCTCACGCAACAGCACAATGTCGCACATCGCCGGAAAACTCATAAAGCGTTACGGCAATACTGAATCAGCATATAAGCTGTTTCTGAAAGCCTCCGAAAAATGTAATCCGCCTTTGCCCGACGACGAACTTGATATGATATGGGGCAGTGCCAAAAAGTTTGGTAAAAAGGTGGCGAAACAGGACGGTTACATCTCGCCTGAACTTTACGGGCAGATGTACAGCTTACGCCCTGAGGACTACTCCGACATCGGACAGGCTAAGGTGCTGGCACGTGAATATATCGGAAAAATGGCTTACACGGACGCAACGGAGTATCTTTGTTATGACGGTACGCACTGGGCAGAATCAAGACAGACAGCTATCGGACGTTGTGAGGATTTCCTTGACCGACAGCTTGAAGAAACAAGAACCGCAATAGAACAGACTAAGAAAATGCTTATGGATTCAGGGATTGATAAAGAACTGATTTCAGCAGGCGGTAAGGCTTTGGAAAAAGTCATAGATGCAAAAAGTGAGAATGCTTTTTCGGAATATAAAAACGCTCTTATGTACCGAAATTTCATCATGAAACGCCGTGACATGAAATACATAATGTCGGCTTTACAGGCGGCTAAACCTATGTTATTGAAGAATATTTCAGAGTTTGACAGTCAGGAATTTTTGCTGAATACACCTGATTTTACCGTTGACCTCAAAGACGGAACACATAAAGAGCATCACGCTGAAGACCTGCTCACCAAGATAACCGCTGTAACTCCGGATATGGAAAATATGAATATATGGCTTGACGCTGTTAATCAGTTTTTCTGTAATGACAAAGATTTAACCGACTATGTACAGCAGATTGTCGGGCTTTGTGCAATCGGCAAAGTATACGTTGAATCGCTTATAATTGCATACGGCGAGGGTAGTAACGGCAAGTCGACTTTCTGGAACACTATAGCCAAAGTGCTGGGAACCTATTCAGGTACAATGTCCGCTGATACCCTTACGGTTGGCTGTAAGCGTAACGTCAAGCCTGAAATGGCGGAGTTAAAGGGTAAACGCCTTGTTATTGCTGCTGAACTTGAAGAGGGCATGAGACTTAACACAAGCATTGTAAAACAGCTGTGTTCTACCGACGAAATCACCGCCGAAAAAAAGTACAAAGACCCGTTCAGGTTCACGCCCGCTCATACGCTGGTGCTGTATACAAATCATCTTCCAAAGGTTGGTGCAAATGATGACGGCACATGGCGACGACTTATTGTAATCCCGTTCAACGCCAAACTTAAAGGTAATTCTGACATCAAGAATTATACAGATTATTTGGTACAGAACGCAGGTGGTGCAGTTCTGCAATGGATTATTGACGGTGCGGAAAAGGTCATCAAAAATAATTTCAGGCTTACCGTTCCGAAGTGCGTGGCGGACGCTGTAGGGCGTTACCGTGAGGGCAACGACTGGCTTTCAGGATTTCTTGAGGAGTGCTGTGAGGTGAACAAGAATTACACTCAGAAGTCGGGCGAAATCTATCAGGAATACAGAGCCTATTGTCAACGCAACGGAGAGTACACAAGAAGTACCACCGACTTTTATACAGGTCTGGAGAATGCGGGTTTTGAGAGACGAAAAACAAAAAGTTATAATATGATATACGGGCTTAAGTTAAAATCAGAATTTTTAGAATAAAGCTATAAAAGTTACAGAACGGTTACAATTGTAACTTTTATTCATAATTCGGGTGTGGCTGAAAACGCCTATTTTTCGGTAAGGTGGAAGTCGGTGGAGGTCAATATATAAAAGTCCTTTACTTGGAAAAATAGTTACAAAACAGTAACAAAAAAACGCCTATAGAGAAGTTTCAGAAATGACTTCCACCGACCTCCACCCTGTAATAAAAATCTTTAAAAGGATAATCAAAAATGCGAGAAAAAGAAATTGAAAAAAGACTGGTTCAGGAGGTCAGAAAAAGAGGCGGTCTGTGCTGGAAATTTACAAGTCCGGGTACGGATGGAGTTCCCGACAGGCTTGTACTGATGCCCGATAAGAAGATTGCCTTTGTGGAACTTAAAGCCACAGGAAAGAAAATGCGTCCTTTGCAGAAGTATCGTAAATTACAGCTTGAAAAACTTTGTTTTGATGTTTACTGCATTGATGATGTAAAACAGATTATGGAGGTGCTGAATGAAATTCAAGCCACATGACTATCAGAAATACGCAATTGATTTTATTGAAAAAAATTCTGTTTCGGCGGTGTTTCTTGAGTGCGGACTCGGTAAGACAATTATTACCCTGACCGCTATTCAGAATCTGATGTATGATAGCTTTGATATTAAAAAAGTTTTGGTGGTTTGTCCTTTACGTGTTACTCATGTTTGGTCTGCGGAAATTGAAAAATGGGAACACCTGAAACATCTTACATATTCCGTTGTAGTAGGAACGGCAGAAGAACGTAAAAACGCTTTACAGAAACAGGCTGATATTTATATCATAAACCGTGAAAATATTCAGTGGCTTGTTGAGAATTATAAATTTGACTTTGACATGATTGTGATTGATGAATATTATGTCAATATATACTATAAATATTATTGGTAGAAAAT
>CAZTUV010000008.1:15197-23192 GCA_964616595.1 uncultured Alistipes sp. | reverse complement strand
GAAAAATCGTAAGGCTTTCCGTTCCAGAACATTACAAACGAGCCATTTACCTTACATTCAGTATCTTCGGGAGAATAGACAAGCAGATTAAGCCCTGCCTTGATTGTACCGTCATTCATAGGAAGACTATTTTTGTCAATCTCTGTAACCGAACCTGCGTTGTCTGTTTCTTCCGTAAAAAACATTAATGCAAGTTCAGGCATTGTCTGTCCGTTTTGTTCATACATTCCCGATATATCCTTAATCGCCTGCCTCGTGGGTGTGTCGCTCTTTGTTTCTGCCGGGTGCGTTGTTTCATCGGACGAAAAGATTGATTCTGTACTTATCTCAGAGGAATTATCGGGGTTATACAGCGTTGTCTTGTTATCCTTGCATCCGTAAAAATTCATACAAGATAAACCTATCAACAACGCTAATGTAAGCTTTTTATAATTTTTCATGTTATCTCAGCCTTTCATAATTTTAAATACAACATTTTTTATATGAGTTTAATTCTATATAGTAGTGATTTTAAGAGGCAAAAAAGACTAAGCATTTTTAAAATTTGTCTCCTTGTATAAAAATATAGTGTTTTTCATTACGGTCATTGTTAGTTATTCGCATTATTTTTAATAATAAAATGTGATTTGTTATATATAGAAATTTCATAGACATACTCGAAGTACGTCTATGAAATCCTTTCGTTTATGTATTTTTAAATATTATTGATGGATTTTAATCAATATGGGACAACAAGTGTAACAGTACCATTGTATGACATCGTAAACTGTCCAGTTCCACTTGTTGCAGGTGAAGCTACCCAAGGTGTAGTCATGTAATTTGCAGTACCAGAAGCAGATACTTTTCCACCAGATGTATTTATATAACCTGAAACAACCTTATATGTGCTGCCATCTGCATATCCAACCCCACAATAATATGTTAGCCCGCCACTGACTTTGCTTTCACATCTTGCTCCATTATAACTATCAGCATTTGCACTGATACCTATAGCACAGGTTGAGAGTGATGCAACTGCCATTAAAGAAGCTATTGCCTTTTTAAATTTGTTTGTCATAATAATGACCTCCTATAAAATTATTTTTTTCGACCGCTTATTTTCAACGCATCACAATATGCTGTAGCCAAAATATTGAAATGCATACTTAGCTTCGTCAAATATTCAATATTGAATACTGATTTTCCAGCAAATAAAACAATGTATGAAAGTAAATTAGTCTTTTCCTTGACTTTTGCTAAGATAGATTACTTGTTTTTTGCAATCTTCTTAATCTTTGCCGGTTCAATTGCTGATGATATCCAAAGAACTACACTAAATTTGAGGCAGAAAAAAGCTGCATTTTCGTAAATTAATACCTCAAATTCATTTTTACCCGATTGCGATGATTTACAAAACTTCAATAAACATCATTGAGCCTTTTGTGAGCATACCAATCATAATCACTTTAGAAATCCGTTATTTCTTAAAAATCAAAGCACTGCAAAAGATATTATTTTGATTCCAAGTATTATTTGGGGTCGTTTACGATATGTCTGTTTTTCTATGTCATCCCATGGATTACTCCCCATTTCCACAAATGTCAAAATCTATATTACAATATCTGAATAGCGACAATAACAGGATGAGCGTGAATCCATTTTATCACAGCAAGCAAAACTGCAATCACAATGATTGAATTTATGTAGAATTTCATTGAACTATCTGCGTGATGTCATCTACATTTATTCGTATAGGAACAAAATGCAGGGAAAAAAGCTGAAACAGTATTCCAGGAAATAATGTAGTCGCAATATTTACAAGTATCATAGGAAATTGAAAAATTCATATATATGTCTGTATCTGTTTCGGAAATACTCTCATCACTGTTCAGCTTTCCGTCCATTTCAAAAATCACTTCTTAAGCTGCTTGATCTCATCAGGTTCTTCAGGCTGATGAGAAAGCCAAAGACATGCAGAATTAGCAGTAAGTGCTGCAACCATCACTGCAAATGCAGCCATTGTTCCACCAAACTTTGTTACGAACTGAGCAATTTTTTTCTTCATATAAACTTTCCTTTCGTATTCTCTGATTTACAGAGTTTATTTCGGACTTCTTTATCCTTTTATAGGATAACATAAACTTCGACAAAAATCTGAGATATGGTACGAATGGTATAGTTTTTGGGTACGAAATGCAAAACCCGCCTGATATTTAAACCTCAAGCGGATTTTTACAATTCTATTTTTTGATTAAATTATTCTTAATTACTCCTAATATTAGCATAACACTGAGCAGAACCCATACACTACTTAAGACAATTGAAATTCGATTATGATGCAGCAAAGCAAAAGCAACAGATATAAACATTTCAATTACTAAAATAACTATACCACACTTTTTATATTTTTTTCGATCATTTTGATCTAAAGGTTTATGTAAATCTTCCACAGGCATTAGTATAATTAAAACCACAACAGCTATTAATGATAAAATGCCGAATACTATATAACATTTTTCTGCATTCTGCACAATTACCAATGAAACTGCTAAAATTATATTTGATAAACACCAACATCGAAATGGTGTTTTTGCATGATATCCTCCGGCATAGACCCTTAATGGAATATATCCAAGAGTAAACGCAATGGTCTCAAAGGGCATTTTAAACAAAAATCCAATTATAAGAAACGTAATAATGTTAAATACAGTATCTAAAATGTGACTTATCCCCCACCTACATATCACTGCTTTTTTCTCTTCAATAATCTGATTGCTTAACATCCACTTTACAATATTATCAGCTAATTTTACAAACATTATCATTTACTTCCTTTTATGTGTTTCAATCAAATTTTATATACAAAATCCGGACACAGAATCGTGTCCGGTTATTATTAGTCCAAGCTATTATAGAAAATAGCTGTTGTATAATACTTGCTTTCTTCCGGATATGAATCTAATTTGCCATGATACTTCTGTAAGGTATTCTCTACACTCAGAAGACCTATTCCATGTTCTCTGCCATCATGCTTTTTCCTATATTTTGGATCATAAGAATTCTCAATATCAATTCGTATTATTCCTTTATTAAATTGAATATTAACTTTCAACAACTTTCTTTCGGAATGCCTCAGTGCCTCAATAGCATTATCCATAAGATTTCCTAATATAATCGTCATATCAAAAGAGGAAACATTCAGTTCTTCAGGCAAATTCACATCACAAATTATCTCTGTATCAAATTCAGCAGCAAGTGAGAACTCATAGTTCAAAAGACTATCTACATCTTCATTTCCTGTTTTGGAATATTCTTTTTTGATCACAATAGCATCTTTCATTTCATTTAAATATTGTATGATGCCTTGCATATCATTTTTTTCTGATAGAAGTTTCAATTTGTTTATATGCCGATTAAAATCATGCCTCAAAAAACGGATTCTTTTCTGTGATTCATTTACAATCTGCAATTGATTTTGATATGCGTGATTAGAAGTTTCAATCAATTTTAATTTATGATGAGCCAGCCAGCTCTCTTGTTCCAAATTATAAATATAGAAATTCAAAAAGTTAATAAGCAATAATATGGTTGCAACCAAGTAATCATATGGTGAATTTTCATTAACTGTTATCATTCCAATTAATGCTGTTCCAATAGAAATTAATATCAAAAACCATGAATATTTTGATTTAAATGAATACTTCTCTTTGTTTTTGTAATAATGTCTAAACAAAGACGCACAAATTAAAAATGCTATGCACTGAATAAATCCACTTTTTATTATTTCAGTGTTACCAAAAACAGCAAAACCTAACCAATCAATGAACATTCCTATTGCACAAGATGTTACCGCAGAAAGCAGCTTCTTTGACCACGACGTATAGTACTGAAGCGTTATCAATAAAATAGGCAGTGTATTTAAAATCAGATTTAAAGTTTGATTTTTAGTAATTATCCAGCAAATTGTGCCAATTAAAAAATAGGAGATGTAGGTTAAGCGATTAAAAAATGTACTTAAACAACTCCTCCCAAGGAACGCATCTATAAATATATATTGCATATACATGAATAGCGTTTGAAGTTATATATAAAATGGTACCCATTTTACCTCCTTATATTTCAGATAATCTATCTCTTACTGTATCCTGACACCCTCGACTGATATATAATTTTGAATTATCAGTAAGATGAATTTCCTTAGTAGTTGCTTCAATGATGTGCTGAATATTTACGTATACTCCACGAGAAATGCAGACAAACTTGTTTTTATTATCACCAATAATATCAGCAGCTTTTCCGTAGACTGAAAACGTGGAGCTTCGTGTATGAAACTCAGTCTTTTTTCTATTGCTCTCCAAATATAGAACCTCTCGAATTCTTATTCTATGTTTTATATTTTCCAATGTATACTCAAGAAACCCATTTGAATTTTCAAAATGCGTCATATAAGTCAACATACATGATCGAAGCGTTTCTTCTGTTATAGGTTTCACAAGAAATTCAATAGGTCTGATTTTAAACAATTCCATTGCATAATCTTTGACAGCGGAAATGAAAATTATTTGCGTATCATAATTTTTCATCTTCATACGCAGCATCTTACCAAATTCGGTTCCATTCATTTCTGGAAACTCAATATCCAGAAAAATCAAATCATAATTGCATCCACTAACAATACTGTTATATACTTCCTCACAAGAGCAATAATATTCAGGTCGAAAGTCAAAATCATAACAAACATTAAATTTACTGATTAGTCGAACTATCTCTTTACAGATAAGTTCATCATCATCTACAACAGCAATTTTTATCATAATACTCCTCCGATATTTCAATTTGAATGATTTTTATTTTCAAAATCGGATTTTCCCCTATTAATTATAGCAAAATTTTGAACGAAAATCAAGCATATTTGAAAAGCAAATATGCTATAATATCTATTGAAATCTTCTTTCGCAAAATTCGGACTTTTGCGAAAGAGAAAAGATCAATGGTTATTCTATTTTCAAGTTGCTAATTTTTTCAAAAAGCAAGTTTTATTCGTTTCATATACTCTTTTTTCTGTTCAAAGGACGAATGCACGTATCTATTCAGCGTAATTTCCACGGAACTATGCCCAAGAAGCTCACTCAATGCCTTAACATCAAAGCCTAATCTAATGCAAGATGAGGCAAAAATGTGGCGCAAAGCATGAAAGTGAACTGACGGCAATTTTGCGTTTTTTAATATCGATGCAAAGCGATACTGCATTGTTCTTGGTTCTATTGGTTTATTCGAGCCTGTTAAGACATAATTTCCAGATTCTTCTTTAAACTTATGCAAAAAGCCCACCATGCAATCCGGGATTGGTATTCTTCGGCGGGAAGATTCACTTTTCGGATCAGTAATGATGAGCTTAGTTTTCGATATTTCTGTAGGACATTGGATTCTTTGCATAGTTTTCCTGACGGTCAGAATACGTTTTTCAAGATCAATATCTTTCCACTGCAAGGCACAAAGTTCTCCGATTCTGATTCCGGTAGACATCGACAGAGCCACTCCGAGTGTTGAATGGTTTTGATTATTGTTTATATATCGCTGCAATTTTGCTTGTTCAGTTTCATCTAACAAATCAATTTCAGGAGTTTTATTTCTTGGCAGGATAACTCCATCCATTGGGTTGAAAATATGATAGATCCTTACTGCATATTTGTATATGGTTTTCATAAGAATAATAATATCTGAAACATATCTATTGGAAAGGCCTTCTTTTTGCTTGGTTTCAATGAATGAATAGATGTCATTCTGAACAATAGAATCAACTGATTTATCACCGAAATTCGGCAATATATGCTTTTGCACTTTCATTGTATAGTTTGCAATGGTAGATTCCTTGACTCTATGCTGAATACTGCGATACCATTCCGAAAACAGTACAGATACTGTTTTAGAGCATCGTCCTTTTGGCAACTCACTTCGGCGAATATCTTCCATTTTCTCGACAACAGCGTCTCTTGTTCTGGCAATGACATACTGATACTTACGTTTTCCATTCTCTTTCTTTCCACGAGAAATACGCCCTTCCCACCGTCCGTCACGGCGATGATAAATATTTAATTTAGACATCTGGTAACTACTCCTTATCAAGCTATATTCACAATACACATCGAAATAAACGATAATACTGCCTTGATTCTCTTTCGCAAAAGTCCGAATTTTGCGAAAATCCGAATATTCCTTAAGCATATTGTAGTATCATATATTACTCAATAAGTGAATATAGTCAACAGTCATTTTTACCAGATTTAATATCTTTATTTTGTTTAAGAGAGAAAAGCTGTATCAATATTTCATGATACAGCTTCTCATGAATATGTCCTCATTACAAAGGAAACCCATATCAAATTAATTCGGCTAATGTGCAGATGCCAAATTTCAACAAGATAACATACGAAACGTAATTATGTACCTACTGATACTAAATTACTAAGCAGCATTTTTTTCATTAAACAAAGGTCAAATACATTGAGTACGTTATCCTGACATAAATCAGCTGCTTTCCAGTTAGCAAGATTGGCATCAGGCACAGCTAATAGCCACTTCTGAAACAGAAGCACGTCTGCTACTGAAAATACTCCATCTTCATTGACATCTCCTAGAATTTGCTTAACAATCCCTTCAGAATTATAGTGAACATTAGCTTTTGTCAAACAAGAATTCATATCCATTGAATTATCAATTTCAATTGCACTCCAATCACTTTCTGAGCCGGAATAATATACATCACTCAACGCAATACATTGAGAAAATGCCCCAACAGGAATTACTGTTATACTTTTTGGAATATAGATCTCTGTCATCTTCGCACAGCCGTAAAATGAAGCTTGACCTACACTTTGAAGAGTAGATGGTAATATAACTGTTTGTATACTGCTGCAGTAATAGAAAGCAAAATCCTCTATTGTTGTTAATTTATCTGGAAGTGTGATTTCAATTAAACCTCGGCAGTTATAAAAGGCGGCATCTCCGATTATTGTTACACTGTCAGCAATCGTATAATTTTCGCCTGATTTTCCAGCAGGATAACAAATGATTTTGGTGAAATCAGAATTATAAAGCACACCATCTTTGCTTGAAAATGACTCATTACCATCTGCTACTAAAATTTCTGTTAAGCTATTACAATCATAAAATGCACGATTGCCAATCGTTTCTACATTTGTTGGAATTGTAATTGTTTTCAAACCAGAACAATTATTAAATGCAAAACCTTCAATTGTAGTCACACTGTTTGGAATTTCAATTGATGATAAATTAGTGCAGGAGTAGAATGCATTAAAACCGATTTTTTGTAATCTGACTGGAAGATCTATACTTTTCAGCGAAGAACAACCATTGAACGCATTTGCTCCAATTGTTTTTACCGTATCTGGAATTGTAATTTGTGTCAAAGCAGAGCAACCAGAAAATGCATTGTCACCAATATCTCGTACAATTGTATTATCAATTTTTTCTGGAATTTCCACAGTTTCTACATCAGTACTACAATCAGTAATTTCAATCCAGCCTCCATAATTCATGTAGGTCAGATCACCATAGGTTTGTGATTTTGCTGCACTGACTTTCAAAGTGGAAGTAAATCCACCAAACACGCACGTAGCAGACATTACGAAGCCCATAAGTGAAACTAATATTTTTTTCATAAACACATCCTTACTTTCTCTTTTTCATAAACAGAACTGTGGATACTGCTGATATGCCAATTGCGGTCAAAGCACCAACAATCGGAAATGTATCTCCTGTTTTAGGAGAAGATGATGAACTCCCTTTTGAATTATTTGCATTTCCGTTGGAAGCTGGATTTACCTTATGAGTGTCGGTTGTCGTTTGTTTTGACGTTGTACCCGCTTCATCGACTGTACTGCTCGGGGAAGAATTTTGTGTTGTAGTTGTCTGAATATCAGAAGTTACTGTAGTAGTTAATACAGTTGTAGAAGTACTGGTTGTTATTGGATTAACTTGAGTCGTAGTTATCTG
>CAZTUV010000008.1:0-15097 GCA_964616595.1 uncultured Alistipes sp. | reverse complement strand
ATACAGTTGTAGAAGTACTGGTTGTTATTGGATTAACTTGAGTCGTAGTTATCTGAATATCAGAAGTTACTGTAGTAGTTGATACAGTTGTAGAAGTACTGGTTGTTATTGGATTAACTTGAGTCGTAGTTGTTGAAATTGGTTCATCAAGTGCGATAAAGGTGAAGCCATTTTCATTTGCATATGTTTCTGCTGTACTTCCCACATTTCCTAGAATGGTCATATTTTCAAGTTTTTCATAATAAAATGTGCTGCCATCATCAGATACCAAAGTATAACCGAAAGCATACTCACCAATTTCTTCAACACTATTAGGTATAGTTACCTCTGCAAAACCATGTCCAAGAACTCCTAGAAACGCTTCCTTCTCAATTACTCGTATTCCTTCGGGTATTTCTGTATTGCTGTCATTATATCGTCCATGAAATGCCCTAGATCCAATCATTGTTACTGAATACCCATCAATTTCAGCTGGTATATAGGTAAACGATTTCGAGGGAGTATATTCAACGATTCTTGCTTCATCATTAATAATTTCATATTGAAAGTTTTCATACTGAAGAGCAAAAGCATGTATTCCACTAAATAACGCAACAACGCATGCTAAAAAAATAACCAATAAAAATTCAGCTAATTTTCTTATTCGCATATAATTTCTCCTTAGTTATTGAATGACATTATATTAAAGTTACTGTAACTCTTCAACCACTCATTGTAAGTATCGAGAGCTATGGCAGGAACATATATAATAGACAAATTATCACATACCCAGAAAAGGCTATCAGAGTATTTCTCCATATCAATAGAAGTTGCATTAAAGGCAACTGTGCTAAGGTCATGGCAAGCATAAAAAGCATATGCACCTATATTATTAACACTAGCTGGAATGTTAACATGTTCTAAACCACATAGCTCAAAGGCTGCTCCTCCGATTGTTTTTAACCCTTCAGACAAGGTTATCTCCTTTAAATTTTCACAAAGATAGAAACCTCTGTAGCCTATTTCATTAACAGACTCAGGAACTTTAACATTTGTTAGTGATGTACAAGAAGAAAAAGCAAGACTTTCAATATATTTTACAGAATCCGGAATAATAATTTTAGATAATTTCGAACATCCTTCAAACGTAGAAGGCAAAATTATATTTACATTATTTAAAACCTCAACACTTTCTAAATTTTCACATTTATAAAAAGAACGAACACCAATACTTAGAATGTTCTCAGGTTTCTCAAAAGTAATTGAGCTAATTTTCGAGAACGCAAATGCTCCGTCTGCTATGCGAGTAACTGGACATCCATTTATTTTCTCTGGAATAATTAAACTACCATTATATGAATCGTCCGCAATTCCCAAAATAGTAATCGTCGGTGCACCACTATTCTCTTCGTAATATTGCAAAGAAGCTCCAGATATCTCTATGGTTTCTACTGAAACTCCTTCTGGAATATAACCTTTTTCGTCATGCCATACATAATTAACACCTAGCACATATGGTTGATTATCAATATTATAATATTGTGCAGAATATTGACAAACTCGATTTTCTTTTATCGCTAATGATATATCTCTATTGTAATCCGCTGTGAAATATTGTTCTTTATTTTCAACGAGAGAAAGTAACATCATTTCGATATCATTTGCAAGAACATCTCCGTTATGATACATCACTTCTCCGCCACCTGTCAAACCATACGCTGTACAATACAATTCAGAGTTAGAATCTTTACTAAAAGCAGAGGTAAATCCCTTATTTTGACCTGAACCAGGATAAGCATCGGCTATATTTAGTGCATGACCGAACTCATGTGCACAGCTACCTTGATAGCTTGCATAACCTCGCTTAATTGCTTTCATAGTAATAACTCTGTTACCATAAGCTGTACCATTCCAACCTGTAGTAGAAGACCCGTCTTCCAATGTGAATATTACATTGATATAAGAATCTGTATTATGATCCGATACTTCTGTAATAATGCTCGGTTCTATTGTTGTATACAATTTAAGCCCTGGATAGAAGTCATATAAAGTTCCTTGATAATACTCATCAACATTTTCATAACAAGAACTTTTATACACTGATGACCACCGTCTGTTAAGCGCATTAATGAAATAATCAGCAAAAGTGCATTGATTATTTAGTTCATTCACTATACTCATAGATTCATTACATGTGGTTCGATCATCTCTTATATTATCAAACGCATTCAAATCATAACATCCATCAAATTTAATTCTGGGGCGAATTGTAATATTATTACCTTCTACTCTTAGATATACTGCATTATTTTCTTGATTAGAACCAGTTATATCAGTCAATTCTGGAAATAGTGATTCTATTGTATCAACTCTTAGTGGATCAAGGTTATCATAGCGGCTGTCAGCTGTCAAATTACTTTTTTCTGCTTCATCTAAAATACCATCATCATCAGTATCTTCATCCTCAGGATCAGCCACCATAGTAAAGTAAATACCACCATTTTCACTAATGAAAATATCCGGAATGTAATCATACATATAATTATAAGCTGCCTTTACTTCGTCAGCATTATCCACAACGTGCATAATTACTTCTTCGCCATCTTCCAGTCCATCACCGTCGGTATCTTTCACTTCAGGATCACTAAAAATCACCTGACCGTTTGCAACCGGCATACCATATGTTTCAAACAAATCCGGAATACCATCTTCATCGGTATCTGTAGTGATATCATATTTCTCACCCATATTAACGGTCAAGAAATATGCAATCAACTCTTTGGCAGTGTTAGCATAATAGTACTCGCCATTTGTTCTGCTTGCCATTTCTTTCAGAATATTTTCATTTACATGATTAGTTAACCCTATGGTATAAATTCTAATTCCCTTACTCGCTGCTTCATCGACTAATGAATAGTCAAAATCCTCTTCTGGAATTTCATAACCCGGACCTGCTTCTGTTCCCGTAGGACGTCCATCAGAAAGAAAAATAATAATATCATCCGCATCAGAATCAGGCTGCTTTTCTAAGCTGTCAATAGAGTATCGCAGTGCAGCTGTATAATTGGTTGTACCAGCTGAGAAAACATCATCAATAGCATTTTTTAAAGCTTCCTGATTATTGGTTAATTCCTGCTTTTCATCTGCGCCATCTGCAAAGAAAATTACTGATGCCAAATCAGCAGCATTCATTACGTCAACAAAACTATTTGCAGCTGTAATTCGGTAATTATTTGGATCATTGCCTATCATGCTGCTTGAGCAATCAATTGTAATTGCCGTATGTAATGTGTTTCCATTAATCGGATAGTTATTTTCAGACCACGCTTCATACCATCTTGAACAATCCACAATCAAATATTTACTGAAATGTTCTACTGTAGTAGTAAGCGTAGAAGCTTCAACATCAGAAATTGTTTCCATTTCAACAAAACGCTGTTCTTCTTCATTATACCACAAAACAGCCAAATCGTCAAACTGTGCATCATCTAAAGAAGATTTGTCTACAGTAAATGTAAGCGTAGCTGTATCAAATGAAGAATCGGAAGAAATATCATAAGGAGCACCAACCAGACCTACAACATTTGAACACATCCAATCTGTATCCATAATATTCTCAACAGAAGTAGTGGAATTAATATAGCCTGTGCCCTCAAATGATACGTTAATGGAGTCAATAACTGTATCAGCATCTTCATTATTATATGTCATGTCTTGTGAAAACTTTTCCTCATTGTCCAAAATACCATCCCCATTACTGTCAGTAACCAAAGGATTTAATCCAAGAGCAATTTCATCACCGTCAGACAAACCATCGCCATCGGTGTCTGGAATTAGTGGGTCAGTACCATAAACATTTACTTCATCACCATTGGACAAACCATCAAAATCAGAATCAGCACGAAGTGGATCAGTGCCAAGAAGATATTCTTCATAGTTACTCAATTCATCTTGATCATTATCATATTCACCATCGGAAAGTGTGCTATCCAGTGAATATGCATCTGCCGGATTCGAACCGATTGTCATAATTTCATAGCCATCTGGCAAGCCATCTCCATCTGTATCTGGATTTACTGGATCACATCCGTATTCTTCTTCATATTCATCCGGCAAACCATCTTCATCAAAATCAGGCAATGTACTCCAATCAATGCAGTCATCATAAAACTCATCGTCTTTGTTGCTATCGTTAATTATCGAATTAATAACAGACTCATCTACAATAACCTCAGTCAATGAATAGTCACTGATGATTGCTTCTCCCTCTTTCATACCATTAAAACCAAGAGAAATACTTCCACCAACTGGAATAATACTTGTGTACGTTCCTTTCAGCATATAATTGTACGACTCGAGCTCAGTAACATCAGCAGCCCAACTATTTGTAATTTCGGTGATAGTGAAGTTTGTATCTGCCTTGAGTTCCCATGCCTCGATTGGTGTATCTGTATCATTCTGGATAATAATTTCACCATTAAAGTATTCGTTATTATTGCCCCATGTATAATTCACTTTAAGTGAAACATCATATCCAGTTTCCTTTGTCATTCTCGACTGGCAGAACTTGTAATCACTGGGAATTTCTTCACAGTCATTGACAGCATAGCGGAATTCAACGGATGCACCAGGATCAATATCTGCGTTGTAACCTGGATTTTTGATGTATTCTATTCCATTAGTTGTTGTCATTTGAACAGCGTCATTGACATACTGAATCTCACCATTAGGATCAAAATAAAGCATCCAATCTTCAATGGTTTCTGTTCCTGTGTTCGTAAGAGTCAGAGAAATGACATCAGTATTTCCCCATGAATTTTTAACCTCATATCCAATATTATATCCATCAAACTCAAAAGTTTGTGAAATATTATCTGCGAAAACTGAGAATGACATTGTAAGCAAAACATTTGCACTCATCGCAGTTCCTACCATAGTTGCAAAAATCTTCTTAAATTTTGACATAATTTTACCTCCTGATTATTATAATTACTATAAATTAGTTTTTTATTTTGCTATCACCTCACCCTCTACAATATTAAAGAATATTTTATTTATACCGCCTCCTTCATATTTCATAGTTTTGCCTATAAAAAGAGATTTCCCAAAATAATTACATTTATTATTCAGTATAGCACAACGCACATCACCTAAACTGAGTTATGGTACGAGTGGTATAGTTTTTGGGTACGAAATGCAAATTTCAATGTATTTCATACCCAAAAAGAAAGCATTTCATACCATAACATGCAATTAAATTTCAGCAATATGATATAATCTAATGAATACTTCAACTTTTTTGTAAGGTCAACAACTCAAAAACAACATCTTTATAGAGCATAACTATTCGACCTTACATGTCGAAAGTTATGCTTTTTTTATAGCCAACTCTCTTATTCACAGAAAGTTTACAAATACAACCTTCCGATTTTGACCCCTTAATTTGTCTTAGTATTTCTAGGAGGGCAAATAAGGCTCATTCTCAAAACTGAATATGGAGGGAGGAAAAGCTATGTCTACTCCCTCGCATAATGAAAATGACAGAATGGAACTCGAAATTTTCGATAGTTTCAGTAAAACAGTGATGAGAAATACAGGCAGAAATATAGCCTCTGCTTCCAAAACGATAAAGACAAATGAAACTGTCAGTACGGATACGGTGCAGTACATACTTGGAACACAAGGCGAAAGAGAAATTTATCCGTCTGAACATATTATCAATGATGGAAACGGTCACAGCTGTGTTATAACAACGGAATGGCTGTATCAGGCTATGCTCCTGCTGACAGCAAAACAGAAAGAGGTGATAATTTTAGAATTCTGGTATGGAATGTCTATTTCGGAAATTTCCGAAACATTACATATTTCCAAACGTTCCGTATTTGAAAGGAAGAGAAACGCATTTACAAGCATTCGAAATTACTATGAAAGGAATAATAAATAATGGAACTTGATTATGAAACTGTGCGCCGTGCCATAAAAGGCGACCATAATGCTCAGACCAAACTTCTGAACCACTATGACAGTTACATAAATGCTCTGTCTATTGTTATTGAGGTTAGACCTGATGGTACAGAACGCCGCTATGTAGACGAGGATATGAAAGCAGAGATACAGACAAAGTATCTTGAGGCACTTCCAAAGTGCAGGGTGATAAAATGATACCGACAGATTTATTTGAATTTGCCTACGTACCGGACTGGTATGGGCAATTGGACGAACTTACTGAGATAATACTGCCCGAATTATGGCGATTTAAGAAACCTACATCTGAAACTAAAAATTTTGATACCCCAATTCTGGAAAGATACATCAACTCGATTTTCAGAAAACAGAGCATTGACTACAACACAGCGCCAGATGCACTCTCGGCACAGGGATTTTTCCATATTGAAAATGAACGTGCCTGCTTTCACACTGGACTTTACACACATAGATATAAAGCAGTTTATGCTTGTTTTGAACGAAACAAGAAACAAAATTCCACTTTAAAATGGTATTTCAGCGGCTTCTGTGATGAGGTTTCTCCGAATCTGAAATACATACATCCCCTGCCCAACAAGCCATACTTCCCGGCTATGAAGAATGGAGTTAATTTTATTCCAGAATGGCCGATCCGAGTGAATGTTGATCACATCCTCGGTGATGCCGAGAATTTAGAACGCATTCCGGCAAAAATCCAAAAAGCTAAAAATTTACCGCTTTTGCTGGAAACGGCAGTCGAACTTGCAAGACGAAAATCTGTGGTAGAGCCAAGTATCATTGTTCCACAAGGATATCAGAACAGATTACAATATCTGCTCCCTGTATGCCTAACAAATATGGTCAAGCCCGACCTTGCCATGACGCTTTCGGTAATGGACGGATACTATCTCGGAAACACCTGTCTGACGCTTGAAATGGCTTACCTGAATGCCAGAATGATCGCACGTCCGACAGCCGGATGGCTGACAGACTTGATGAAATAATAACTACGTATATAATCAGAGAGTCCGACAAGCTGCACTGAATTTGTAGCTTGTCGGACTTTTTCATTTTAGAAAATCGTTAATATAAGCGTGAAGCTGTAATTTAAATTTATAAATGTGAAAGTTTTGTGAAATATTTTCAAACACGTCAGGTTATGTCGGGGTTGCATTGTAAAATGAGATTAAAAGATGTGGAAAGGAGGACAGTGTATGAATGTGATTGAAAGACGCATGGAAATTTTGCGAATAATGAATGCAAAGCGGAAAAGTAATGTTGCAGAACTTGCAGAAACATTAAATGTTTCCACACGAACAGTCCAGCGTGATATTCAGGCACTCATCACTGTTGTACCTCTTGTCTGCATCAGCGGAAACGGTGGAGGCATTCAAATGCTTGATGGATATCATCCCCACAGTAATATTTTCACAAAGGAAGAAGTGGATGTGATAAAAAGTGTGATGAAACATTCTAATGAATATGAGAAACAGATTTTAACAGAGATGCTGAAGGAATATGCTTCTTGTTATTGTCCGATAGAAAATACATAATAAAAGGAAGATAAAATGAAAGAAATCCTAAAAATCCCAATTAAAGCAGAACTGTATCAACATCAGCAGAGCGCTTGTCAATTTGCCTGTGAACGCTTCGGAATCCTACCGTCCGAAGTACATAGTAACGGAGTTGCGCTGCTTATGGAAATGGGCTGCGGAAAAACAATAACCAGCATTGCGATAGCAGGAATCCTGCATGAGTATCGGCATATCAAAAAAATTCTGGTCACAGCGCCGCTGTCCATTCTCGGTGTGTGGGAACAGGAATTTGCACGTTTTGCTGATTTCCCATATCAGCTGACAGTTCTGAAAGGCAGCAGTTCTCAGAAGAAAGAGCAGCTTGAAAAACTGCACGGAAATGCTCTACAAATCGCAGTGGTCAACTATGAATCCGCATGGCGTTTGGAAAAGGAACTGCTTGCTTTCAATGCTGACCTCATCATTGCTGACGAGGCACATAAAATTAAGGAAAACCGTACATCGCAGTCAAAAGCAATGCACCACTTAGGTGATAAGGCAAAGTATAAGCTGCTCCTGACCGGAACGCTCATTACAAATAAGGAGATCGATGTCTTTTCTCAGTACCGCTTTCTGAACAGCGATATTTTCGGGACAAGTTTCTATGTGTTCCGTAACAGATATTTTGATATGTGTGGCTATGGCAATCATATTCCTGTTTTCCGAAAACAGACGATGAATGAGTTTCTGAAAAAGCTACACTCTATTGCCTTTCGTGTAACAAAATCGGAATGTCTGGATTTACCTGAAATTACAGAGGAAATCCGCACTGTGGAACTTGAACCAAAAGCAATGGAATTGTATAAACAGCTTGAAAAAGAAAGCTTTGCGGAACTTGCCGGTTCGGAGGTTTCAGCTGTAAATGTGCTGACAAAAACGCTCCGCTTATCGCAGATGACAGGCGGTCATCTCACCGATGACGAAGGAGATACAACTGCTGTAGGTACGACAAAGCTGGACGCACTTTCCGATATTCTGGACACCATGCTTGCCGAAGATAAAAAGCTGGTTATCATGGCAAGATTTGTGCCAGAGCTGAACGATATTCAGAAACTCCTCGAAAAGAAAAATATTGGTTATGCTTCCGTGAGAGGAGGCATTTCCAATCGTTCTGAAGAGATTCGCAGATTTCAGAATGATACAGAATGTCGTGTTTTTGTAGGACAGATCGCAGCGGCAGGACTGGGAATTACACTGACCGCGGCGTCAACAATGGTTTTCTATTCTCTTGATTACAGCATGAGCAATTTTGAACAGGCAAAGGCTCGGATTCACCGAGTATCACAGACGGAAAATTGCCTGTACATCTATCTCATTGCAAAGAACACTGTAGATACAAAAATCTTGCGTTCTCTTCGTGATAAAGTGGATTTAGCGAGAACGCTTGTAGACGATTATCGTAACGGAATCAATCCGTTTAAGGAAAAGGAGGACTAAAATGGAACTGAATATGTATGAGCTTGCAGAGCAGTTAAAACAGCTCCGTGAGGAGAAAAAGGACGCAGAACAGCGTGTAAAAGACATCAACGCTGACATCGACAAGACAGAATATACACTTGCACAGCTTATGGCAGAAACGGAAACGCAGAATTTTACCCGTGCAGGAACAATGTTTTCTCTGACTACAAAGACTCGTGCATCCGCTGTATCAGGGCATAAGGACGAGCTGTATTCAGCCCTGAAGGAGAACGGATTCGGCGATCTGGTCTATGAAACCGTCAACGCAAACAGTCTGTCCGCTTTCGTTAAGGAGCAGACCTCAGAAAATCAGGATACCGTTCCCGACTGGCTGAACGGTCTTGTAAACGTCTATGAGCAGACCACAGTGTCTGTCCGCAAATCTACTAAGAAATGAAAGGAATTAGAACTATGAAAAATGAATTAATGGAAACAAACAACACAAGCTTTCTCGCTTTGCAGGACTTCGATCTTGCTAACGTGATGAGCGAGGAAATGGACGGACTTTCCGCTACTTTTGAACGTGTCAAAATTCCTTCCGGCGGAGGAATCATGTTTGAGATTCCCGGTGAGAATCCCGATGAACCGGAAACTGTCAAGGAATTTTCGGCAGTTATCCTCTATCAGCACTCACTGAATGCCTATTACAAAAGCGAATATCAGGGCGGCTCTAATCCTCCCGACTGCGGAAGTTATGACGGTCATAACGGTGAGGGCACTCCAGGTGGAAACTGTGACTCTTGTCCGCTGAATCAGTACGGTTCAGGAAAAAACGGTGCGAAAGCCTGCAAAAACCGCCGTCGTTTGTATTTGCTTCGTGAGGGTGAGATTTTCCCGATGATTTTATCGCTACCTACCGGCTCACTGAAAGCATTTACACGTTATCTTATGCGTGTTATTCCGAAGCATAAGAATTCCAACGCTGTGGTGACCAAGTTTACTCTGAAGAAAGCATCGAGTAACACAGGCATCAATTACAGTCGGGCACAGTTTGCGGTGGAACGTGCTTTGTCACCGGAGGAATATCAGCTGATCTCTGCCATGACGGAACAAGTCAAGGCACTCAGCAGAAATGTGGGCTATGATGCAGAGGATGCATTGAATGTTGACCCTGAAACAGGCGAAATTATCGAACCGCTGAATTGAGGAGAATGTCATGGAAAATTACAGATGTGTTACTTCGGTACAGGAAATTCAGGAGTACATAGGTGATTCAAAAATTATCGCTTTTGACTATGAAACTGCACCGGACGAGCCTTACCGTACGGAAGAAAAAGCTGCCCTTGACCCACATAAAAGTCATATTGTGGGATGCAGTTTTTCTGTAAAAGAGCATACAGGGATCTACGTCCCTGTTACTCATAAAATCGGAGAAAACATTGATAATACGCCGTTTTTGCATTTCCTGCACAGCTTTCTCACGGATAGAAATATCATCAAAATCGCACACAATATCGCCTTTGAATCTGCGGTGTCCTGTCATCAGGACATTGTGATTCAGCCGCCTGTTTATGATACAATCTGTGCTGCACAGATGACCTTGAAAAGCAATTATGAGTTCCGCAAACTTGCTGACAGTGGTCTGAAAAGACTGGCAGCAGAGCTTTGCCATGAACCTCTTCCGACATTTTCAGATGTTACAAATGGCAGGCATTTTGATGAACTGAATGCACAGGATGATGAAACGGTACGTTATGGCTGTGCGGACTCTGATTTTGCACTTCGGCTGTATCATATCACGGGCAGCTGGTTTGACCGTTTTCTGCCGAAGCATCGGTACATTGTGGAGCAGATCGAATCACCAACAGCGGTGTATCTCGGCTTAATGAAGCACAACGGCGTGCCGGTGGATGTTGATTTGATGAAGTCCCGTCAGCAGGAAGCGGAACAGCAAATGCAGCGTATCAGGAACGAGATAACTATGCTAATCGGTGATATTGAAATCGGTGCAAACTGCGGTACAAAGGCATTCAAGAATTATCTGTATCAGACCTTAAAACTACCTGTCATGAAAGTAACTGCATCCAACAAAGAAGCGGCAGATGACGCTTCCATGATCATGCTGAAGGAATGGTGTGATGTAAATCGCCCTGAACTGTCGCCACTGTTCACGTTGGTACAGGAGTATCGCAAATGGGGCAAGATCAAGTCTACTTACATTGACGGCTATTTGAAATATCTGAATTCTGCAACGGGCAGGATTCATCCGGATTTCTTTGCACTTTCTACGGAAACGGGACGTATGAACTGCCGGAATCCAAATTTGCAAAATTGCCCAAGAAAAAGCAATGACCCCATTGGTGTACGTAATTTTATCAAAGCGCCGGAAGATTATCTTATCCTGTCACTTGATTTTTCGCAGATCGAATTGCGTGTGGGAGCGTTCTACTGCCGTGACAGAACCATGATGGAAACCTACAAAAACGGTGGTGATATCCATGCTGCGACTACGTCTGTCATCTTCGGCTGTACCTATGAAGAAGCACAGGACAAACACCGCAAGGAGTACAAAGAACAGCGTACTATCGCCAAAAACGTAAATTTTGGTACATTCTATGGACTGTTTCCGAAAGGACTGCAAAGTACACTGAAATTCAAGGCTGGCGTAGAGAAATCGGTTGATGAATGTACTTCGATCATTGCAAATCTAAAAGCCGGATATCCTGCACTGACAATATGGCAGGAGGAAACAAAACAAGATGCCGCAAGAAAAATGTATATCGAAACATGGCTCGGCAGACGCAGATATTTGCCGAATATCCGTAGTGATAACTGGGGACTAAAGTCCTTTGCAGAACGCTGTGCATTGAATACACCGATTCAGGGAACGGCTGCGGATATTCTGAAACTTGCGATAGTCCGCATTTTGGAGGGACTGCCGTCACGTCCGTGGCTGAAACCTATATTGCAGATTCACGATGAACTGACATTTATTATTCCGAAGGAAAAGCTAAATAAAGCGGTAATTTTTATTCGTAAATGTATGGAACAGCAGCCGTTTCCGGCATTTGACCTGCCGCTTGTTGCGGAAGCGTCTGCCGGAGGAACATTCGGCAATTTAGAGGAACTGGAGGGATGAGTTTGGCATCGACACATAACAGCGAGGGATATTACTCTCCAACTGAATTTGAAGCAATGAAAAAAATCGAGAGCGAGGAACGGAAAGCGTGCCGTTTATCAGCTTTTCGCCCTCTGGTATACATCTGTTCTCCCTATCGTGGCAATACAAATGAGAACATTGAAAATGCACGAAAATACAGCCGTTTTGCGGTCAGACATCACAGCATTCCTTTTGCACCTCACTTGCTTTTTCCGCAGTTTATGGACGATACACTTGGTGAAGAACGGCAGACGGCAATGTTCATGAATTATGTGATGCTGACCAAATGTGTGGAATTATGGGTATTCGGCAGTCATGTTTCTGAGGGCATGACACAGGAGATCAAGTGGGCGAAACGCAGGCATATGCCGATTCGTTATTTCACGGAAAAAATGGAGGCAGTTTTATGAATATATCGGCACAAGATGTCATAAACGTCATGTTTAATCCTGATGATACGGTAAATCTGCGTGTTTTTGATGACAGAAAAGAGGGTATCTTCACAGGTGCAAAGCTGTCTGTGGAGGCAGGAAAATTCTTTGCTGTGGAGTCAACTTTGAGGGAGCATAACCAAAAGAATCACGGCATCTTTTTCGTGGTAAACTCCGGCGGTCAGACCGATGACAGTATCACCCGTATCAATGCACAGTTTGTGGAGATGGATGATAAGACTTTTGAGGAACAGCAGGCTCTGATAGATGCGTTTCCTCTACCGCCGTCCATGATTATCAGGACAAGAAAATCTCTCCATACATACTGGTTTGTGAAAGATGCAAAAACAGCGAAATTTCGTCCGATTCAGAAAGCATTAGTATCTCATTTCGGTGGCGATCCTGCTTGTGTCAATGAAAGTCGTGTTATGCGTCTGCCGGGATTTTATCACTGCAAAAAAGAACCTGTTTTAGTAGAGTGCATCTCGTTTCATCCGGAACGTAGATATACGCAGGATCAGCTTGCGGAGGCACTACCGAATGTGAAAACTGAATCTGTGAAAGAAGAACTGCACGGCGAGCAAAAAGGCATTCACATCGTAGAGGCGGAGTGCGATTTTATCAAGTATTGCCGTGATAACGCAGCATCACTGCAGGAGCATGACTGGTATGCAATGATTTCAAATTTAAGCGTGTTTGACGGCGGTGCAGAGATCATACATCAGTATTCCAAGCCGTATCCGAACTACTCTTTTGATGAAACGCAGAAAAAAATACAGCATTTTCTCAGCAGCGGAACAAAGCCTATGACCTGCCGTACAATTGCTGAAAAAGGCTATCAGTGTCCAAAATTAAAAGACGGAAAGTGTAAATGCAAATCGCCTGCGGCACTGTGTTTTCAACCTCTCACAATAAACGGAATCCGTGTGATCTTACGTCAGCAGGAGATTCAAAATGCAGTTGTGGAGGACTTGCAGACGGCACGAAATTTTGTATCTGATTATCTTTACAACGTGGACTGTGTGACTGCCGAATCTATCATCAATTACGATTTGAAGCAGTATTTCGGCTTCAAAAATGCGGATATCAAGCCGCTGCTCTCAATGCAAAAGGAGCTTTACAAGACGTTCCTGAGCAAGTCGGAAACGAAAAAGCATCAGTCGGGTATGGATATTCCCGATTGGTACGAAATGACGGAACGTGGTGCAAAATTCCTGCCCGGTGTTCTTGCGGAATATATGACGCAGAATGCACCTGTGTTCTATGCGGCGGAGCAGTATTACTGCTATGAAAACGGTGTATTTCATGGAATTACGGAACTTACCGCAAGAAATATGGTTCGTGAAAAAATGATGACGAGATACACAAAGCTTTCTCAGATAAATGATACCGAAGGACAATGGAAAATGCAGGTGCAGAAGGATATCAGGGAGCTGAATCCCAATCCGTATATCATCAATGTACAGAACGGACTTTACAATGTTCTGGACAGTGTGCTTTCTGAGCATACGTCAAAATATCTGTCAACGGTGCAGCTGAATGTCCGTTATACGCCCGGTGCAAAGTGTCCGAGATTTATGAAATTTCTGCATGAATCGCTGGAAGATGACCAGATAGCTCTCATTCAGGAAATGCTGGGATATTTTCTGATCCCGGTCAATCATGCACAGAAATGCTTTATTATCGTTGGAAAAGGCGGTGCAGGAAAATCCGTGCTGCTGCGTGTGCTGAATGAACTGCTGCTTGGAAAAGAAAACGTATCCAATGTGGCATGGCAGGCACTCAGCGACCGTTTCAAGACAGCGGAGCTTTTCGGAAAATGGGCAAATATCTGTGCAGAGCTGCCCACAAAAGGCATCGAGGACAACGGTATTTTCAAGGCTCTGGTCGGTGAAGATTATCTGACAGTAGAAAAGAAAAACAAGAATCCGTTTTCATTTCAGCCTTATGCAAGACTGCTGTTTTCCTGCAACAGTATACCGAAGAACTATGGCGATAAATCAGAGGGATTTTACCGAAGGCTCATTATTGTGCGTTTCAATCATTCCGTGCCGGAGGATAAGCGTGATCCTGAACTTTTAGAAAAGTTTCGTTGCGAAGCGGACGGCATATTTCTGTTTGCACTGGAAGGTCTGCATCGTTTGATGAACAATCATTTTCAGTTTTCGGAAACGCAGGCAAACCGTGAGGAACTCCAGAAATACCGTGAGGACAGCAACAGTGTGCTTGCTTTTGTCAGGGATTGCTGCGAGCTGAAAATGGATGCAGAAGTTGGCAGAGCGGAATTTTTTGAACGGTATAAATCATACTGTGACAGCTGCGGTCTGACGCCGTTCAGCCAGCAGAACTTTAATAATGAACTGGAAGTCAATTTTCCGACTGTTGTGAGGGCTGCTGATAGGCTCGGAAAACGCCGTACATGGAGAGGAATTCGTTTTGCAGAGATTTTAAAATGATGAAAATTAAGCCACGGGATAGTCTGTGCTGTTTTCTGACAGCATTTACAGGCTTTACGTGAGATTTTCGCAATCCCTTATATATTTACTATTATATACATACAAGCATAAAAATAATCTCACCCGTAATTATCT
>CAZTUV010000007.1:0-23552 GCA_964616595.1 uncultured Alistipes sp. | reverse complement strand
AAATTTTTAACCCCGATGTCAAATCTGATATCGGGGTTTTTGGACAGGCTGTAAGCACTTCTTTTGGAGTGCTTTTTCTATTTTTAAAGCTAAAAGTCGGGCTAATAATTGGATTTTAAGTTTTTTTAAAAATGTACTTGACAAAATTAAAATTATGTAGTATAATGTGTAAAGTGATTTTGGATTACACTTGAATAGGAGTCCGTTTATGGCAAAGGAACTTAAATTCGTAATGTTGCTTGACTGCTATGGCGATTTGCTTACAGAACATCAAAAAAACATTATGGAACTTTATTACTGTGAAGACCTGTCACTTTCTGAAATAGGAAATCCTTTGGGAATCACTCGTCAGGCAGTAAGGGATATTATTAAACGTACTGAAAATACTCTGCTTAATTATGAAGAAAAACTTAAATTTGCAGAACGCCTTGAAAAAATGCGTAAGTGCTTTAGTAAAATTCTTGAAACTGCTGAATGTATCGAAAATGAAAATCAAAAAACTATTATTACTAATGAAATAAATAAAGGTCTTGATTTATTGTAAAATGGAGGAAATCGCATGGCATTTGAAGGTCTTTCCGAAAAACTGAATAACGTCTTTAAAAAACTTAAATCCAGAGGAAAGCTTACAGAAAGCGATGTAAAGGAGGCTATGCGTGAAGTCCGTCTTGCACTCCTTGAGGCTGATGTAAGCTATAAGGTAGTTAAGGATTTTGTAGCAGGTGTTACTGAACGTGCAATAGGTGAAGATGTTCTTACAAGCCTCACTCCGGCACAGCAAGTTATAAAAATTGTAAATGAAGAACTTTGCTCTCTTATGGGTGACAGTAATGCACGTATAAATTTTGCTTCAAAGCCACCAACAGTTATTATGATGTGCGGTTTGCAGGGTTCAGGAAAAACTACACATTCAGCCAAGCTTGCTAAACTCCTTAAAAAAGAAGGTCATAGACCATTATTGGCAGCTTGTGATATATATCGTCCGGCAGCTATAAATCAGTTGCAGGTCGTTGGAAAAAAGGCTGATGTTAAAGTCTTTGAAATGGGACAGATTGACCCTGTTATAATCGCTAAACAGGCTCTTGCTTATGCTAAGGATTATGGTCATGATGTTCTCATTATAGATACAGCAGGACGTCTACATATTGATGAAACTTTAATGCAGGAACTTGTCAATATAAAGGAAGTTACCAAACCTGACGAAATAATGCTTGTTGTTGATGCTATGACCGGTCAGGACGCTGTTAATGTTGCTAAATCCTTTGATGATGCCGTGGGAATAACAAGCGTTCTTATGTCAAAGCTTGATTCTGATACAAGAGGCGGTGCAGCATTATCTGTACTTGCTGTAACTGGTAAACCAATTAAATTCGTCGGCATGGGTGAAAAACTTGATGATTTTGAACAGTTCCACCCTGAAAGAATGGCATCAAGAATTTTGGGAATGGGCGATGTTCTTACACTCATTGAACGTGCTGAAAACGTTATGTCCCAAAAAGAAGCCGAAAGAATCACTAAAAAGTTTAAAGAAAATACTTTCGATATGGACGACTTGCTTGACCAGATGAAACAAATTAAACGTCTTGGCTCAATGAAATCAATCCTCGGAATGTTACCCGGACTTAATGGCAAAATTAAAGATGAAGATATAGATGAAAGTCAATTCGACAGAATAGAAGCTATCATATATTCAATGACTAAGGCAGAACGTGCTAAGCCATCAATAATAAATCCTTCCCGTAAGAGAAGAATTGCAGCAGGTTCAGGCACAAAGGTGGAAGAAGTAAACAGATTGCTTAAACAGTTTGACCAGATGCAAAGCATGATGAAGAAATTTACTGGAAGTAACAATAAAATGGCTCTCAAAAAAGCAAGAAAACGACTCGCAGGTATGAATTTCGATAAATTTACCGGTCAGGGCGGTGGAAATCTTCCTCCAATAGCTTAAGGTGATAATTTTATGAATGTTTTTCCTATAATTTTTATTTTGGCAGGAGCATTTTCATTGATTTCCTGCATCAAAAACTTTGAATGGTTTTTCAATAACTCAAAAGCTAAACCTTTTGTGAAAATCTTCGGACGAAATGGTGCAAGAATTTTTTATAGTATATTAGGAATATTTATCATTGTTTTAGGTCTGGTTTCTGGATTTAAACTATATTAAGGTTTCAATGCGGTATTTCCGCTTGATATATATAAAATTACCGGAGGTGAATATAAAATGGCAGTTAAAATCAGACTCAGAAGAATGGGTGCTAAAAAAGCTCCTTTCTATCGTATAGTTGTAGCTGATTCAAGATATCCAAGAGATGGAAGATTCGTTGAAGAAATCGGTTACTATGACCCTACAAAGAACCCTTCTGTTGTAAAGGTGGATGCAGACAAGGCTAAAGCTTGGATTGGCAAGGGTGCTCAGCCTACAAATACAGTAAAGGTTATCTTTAAGAATGAGGGCATTCTCTAATTAAAGGCTTTTTTGCGGAAGAGGGAGACTTTCTTAGTCTTATCCCTCTGTTCCGGAAGTCTGTGGAGGTAATTTTATGAAAGATTTACTTTATGCAATTACAGCAGGACTTGTGGAAGATAAGTCTGCTATCAAGATTACTGAAGACGAACCAGATGCTGAAGGTGTTATAGTATATCATCTTTCTGTTGCACCTGATGATATGGGTCGTGTAATCGGTAAACAAGGCAGAATAGCTAAAGCACTTCGTACTATTATGCGTGCAGGTGCAACTAAGCAAAATCTTAAGGTTTCTGTTACAATTGAATAATAATTTTTGGATAACATAATTAAAAGCTCCTGTGGTATAAATCATAGGAGTTTTTTATATTTACAAAAACAAAAAAGTAGAATCAAACCAAAAGGTTCAACTCTACTTCAAAGTTTTAATACCGATGGCGGGACTTGAACCCGCACACTTTCGTACCTGATTTTGAGTCAGGCGTGTCTGCCATTCCACCACATCGGCATATAGAACATTGTTAACTTCTGCAACAAATATTATACCACAATTTGCAAGAAATGTCAAGCACTTCAGTTAAATTTAAATATATTAATTATCTTCATACTTAATGTAAAAATCCGTTCTATATTTCTAAAGAACGGATATTATATTTGGGTTATTCGATAAACTCACCAATTTTTCTGAATTTATTGTAACGTTCTTTTAATAGAATATTGGTATCAATTTTAGATTTTTCTACTATTTTGAGTGATAAATATTCCTTAATACTTTCAGAAATCTTATCTAAATCGTTATGTGCTCCACCAAGAGGCTCTTCAATGACAGTTTCAGCTACACCAAGACGTAACATATCTTCAGCAGTAATCATCATAATTTCGCTTGCTTCCTGTTCACGGGAAGGGTCTTTCCATAGTATACTTGCAAAGCCACGTGGTGATAAAACAGAATACTGAGCATTTTCAAGCATAGCGAGTTCGTCGCATACACCAAGTGCCAAAGCTCCGCCACTTCCGGCTTCCCCAAGAACAATAGAAATTATAGGTGTACGTAAAGTCATAAATTCAGCAATATTTTTAGCAATAGCCTCACCTTGACCACGTTCTTCAGCGGAAACACCACAAAAAGCACCCGGAGTATCAATAAAGCAAATAATTGGTCTATGGAATTTTTCAGCCTGTTTTGCGAGTCTGAGGGCCTTTCTGTAACCTTCAGGGTGTGGCATAGCAAAATTACAAGTTTTGTTTTCGTTTATATCACGGCCCTTAACTTCTGCAATAATAGTTACAGGAATATTATTAAGTCGTGCAATTCCTCCCATAATAGCTTTATCATCACCATATAATCTGTCGCCATGCAATTCATAGAAGTCGGTAAATATCAATGGAATATAGTCATTAATAGTAGGTCTGCCCTTAGTGTGAACAAGCTGAATACGTTCCCAGACAGATTTTTTATTTTCCATAATCAGACCTCCTTTTCTTGTGGATAATAGCCATGCAGTTTTAACAGATGCGAAAGAGTACTTCTCATCTTACGGCGTTCAACAATCATATCTACAAAACCTTTTTCATGTTGAAATTCTGCTAATTGGAAATCGTCAGGCAATTTTTGTTTTATAGTGCCTTCAATAACACGTCTGCCGGCAAATCCGATGAGAACTTTAGGTTCAGCAATAATAATATCGCCCAGAGATGCAAAACTTGCAGTTACTCCGCCAGTAGTAGGGTCGGTCATAACTGTTATATAAAGGCCGCCATTATCACTATGAAGTTTTACAGCACCGGAAGTTTTAGCCATTTGCATAAGAGAAACAATACCTTCTTGCATTCTTGCTCCGCCAGAAGCAGTAAACATAATTACAGGCAAGGAATTTTCGGTAGCATATTCAAAAGCACGGGTAATTTTTTCACCTGCAACACTTCCCATAGAACCCATCATATATCTTGAATCCATTACGCCGATTACAACAGGTGAGCCTTTTATCAATGCTGTTCCTGTAATTACGGAATCATTTAAACCAGTGCTTTCACGAATTTGTGATTGTTTTTCCGAATACTCAGGGAAATCAAGAGGATTTCCGCTGACCATGCCGGAGTCGAATTCTTTAAAGCTGTCTTTATCAGTAGTAATTTCTATGCGTTCAATAGCGGAAAGCCTGCCATGATAATTACAATTAGGGCAAACTCTATGTAATTCTTCATAACGTTCAAGAAGTATATTTGTCTGACATCTGGGGCATTTAAAGGTGAGTTTTTCATCTTCATCATTATTGTCATTGAAACGTTTTTTTACAACATTAAAAAAATCTTCAAACATTTATTAACACCCCTTATTTTTTCTTATTTTTTTCCACATACCTGTTAAGAAATCCGATATCATAATTACCCTTTCTAAAATCAGGGTGTTTGATTATTTCAAGCTGAAAATCTATATTAGTATTTACGCCGTCAACTATAAATTCAGATAAAGCCCACTTCATTTTTCTTATAGCATCTTCTCTGTTTGAACCATGTGCAATAAGTTTACTTATCATAGAGTCGTAATATGGAGTAATAGTATATCCTTGATACACTGCTCCATCGATACGTATTCCAGGGCCGCCGGGCATATATAGAGCGGTAATAGTTCCCGGAGATGGTCTGAAATCAAGTTCAGGATTTTCGGCATTGATTCTGCATTCAATAGCATGACCATTAAGTTTTATGTCATCTTGCGAAATTTCAAGTGGCAAACCTGAAGCAATTTCTATTTGTGATTTAACCAGGTCAATACCTGTTACTTCTTCAGTAATAGGGTGTTCAACCTGAATACGTGTGTTCATTTCCATGAAGTAAAAATTTCTGTCTTTATCGACAAGAAATTCAATAGTTCCGGCGTTGTAATAGCCACATTGTTTGGCAGCAATTACAGCGGATTCTCCCATTTTCCTGCGAAGTTCCGGAGTAACGACAGGACTTGGACATTCTTCAAGTATTTTTTGGTTTCTTCTTTGCATAGAGCAGTCACGTTCACCTAAATAAACAACGTTTCCTTGTTTATCAGCAAGGATTTGTATTTCAACATGGTGGGGATTCACAAGGAATTTTTCAATGTATACAGTATCATCACCAAAATAATTTTTTGCTTCACGTTGAGCAGAAAGCATTTGTGATTCTAATTCTTCCGGAGTATCCACACGCCTTATGCCACGACCACCGCCTCCTGCTGAAGCTTTTACAAGTATAGGGTAACCGGCTTTTTCAGCAATTTCTTTTGCCTCATCAACTGAAGATACAGCACCTTCAGAACCTGGAATTACAGGTACGCCAGCTTTTTTCATAGTTTCTTTAGCGGCAGCCTTATTTCCAAGCATATCTATTGATTCATATGAAGGTCCTATAAAGACAATGCCATTTTTTTCACAAAGGCGGGCAAAATCCGAATTTTCAGACAAAAAGCCAAATCCAGGGTGTATAGCATCTGCATGGCAATTAATAGCAGCTTGAATAATTGAATTCATATTAAGATAACTGTCTTTAGTAGCAGGTGGCCCTATACAAATAGCTTCGTCAGCAATTTGTGCATGAAGTGAATTTCTGTCCGCTGTTGAATATACGGCAACACATCTTATACCGAGTTCACGGCAAGCTCTTATAATACGGACAGCAATTTCTCCTCTGTTTGCTATAAGAATTTTTCTGAATATTTTATTCATTCTTGTCACCATCGGTTACAACAAAAGTAATTTCACAGGACACAGCTTTTTCGCCACCAACTGATGCCACAGCTTTACCAGTACCTACTGGGCCTCTTTGACGAATTATTTCGACTTCAAGGTCAAGCACGTCCCCTGGAACAACCTGTCTACGGAACTTAGCTTTATCTATACCGCCGAAAAGACCTATTTTGCCTTTGAATTCAGGCTTGGAAAGCATACATACTGCTCCTGCCTGAGCGAGCATTTCAATCATAAGTACGCCAGGGGTTACAGGGTAATCCGGAAAGTGTCCTTTAAACCAGAAATCATCTTCTTTAATATATTTTCTTGCTTTAACGCTAACACCAACTTCCATTTCAACAATTTCATCAATTAAAAGGAATGGGTCACGATGAGGAATGATTTCCATAATTTGTTCTTTATTCATAAGTATATCTGACATTTTATTGTCCTCCGTTCTGACTTTGCAAAAATAATAATGATTCACAGAGGACAGAAAGTTTTTCAAATCCCCTGTGATGAATAACTATTTTATAATCATGATAGGCTGGTCGTATTCGACTGCCTGACCATCTGAAACAAGAATCTTATCAACAATTCCATCGAAATCTGACTGTACTTCATTCATCAGTTTCATAGATTCAATAATCATAATAATATCACCTTTTTTAACTTTATCACCAACGCTGACAAAAGCTGGCTTTTCAGGTGACGGCTTAGAATAAAAAGTACCAACAATAGGTGATTTTATAACATTACCACTGATTTTTTCAGAATTTTCTTCTGACTGAACAGTTTGTACAACAGGAACACCTGATGAAACTGATGATATATTTTTTATTTTTTTACCTTTTACAGTAATTATATTGTCGCCATTTGAAATGGTAATCTCAGAAAGTTCATGACTGCTAACGATATCAGCAAGTTTTTCAATAGTCTGAATATCAAGCTGTCCATAAATTTTATTATTATCCATGCAATAACTGCTACTCAAAATATGGACATAAATACCCATATTGAGAAAATTCCTGTTTCAACCTATATACTACTTACATTTTTTATATAGTCCACAGGCGTAAATTCCGATATAGTCTACCGTACACACTTACAACAGCTTGTTTATGCTATCTTGTAAGTTTTTTAGAGTAGCTTTCTCCTTTCTTAAAAATAAATTGTTTGTACCCTTGTTTTTTTTTGGAGCACCATTGACCAACTGCAATTATGCCGTAATATTTCAGCCGAAAAAGGATTTATTGCCACAGTTCCGCCTGCTTTAAATATCTTAAGTCACATTTGTATATGACTATTTTAATTCTTTTCAGACTTTTTTGAAACAAAGTGTAGCGTTGTGACCGCCAAAACCAAGAGAATTTGACAAAGCCACTTTAACTTCTTGCTGAATATTTTGTTCAACACAGTAATTAAGGTCACAATTTTCATCAGGTACTTTATAACCAACAGTTTTATGGATAAATCCTTCATGAATTGACTTGGCAGTTACAACAGCTTCAACAGCACCGGCTGCACCAAGAAGATGACCTATCATAGATTTAGTAGAATTTATTTTTACATTATAAGCGTCATCACCTAAAGCAAGTTTTATTGCAGCGGTTTCATATTTATCATTAAGACCGGTGGAAGTTCCATGAGCATTAATATAATCGACATCAGAAGGATTTACACCAGCTTCACGCATAGCAAGAGTCATACCCATTCCTGCTGCCTCTCCGGACGGCATTGGTGAAGTCATATGATATCCGTCACAAGTTGCACCATAGCCAGCAACTTCAGCATATATTTTAGCACCACGTGCAACAGCGTGTTCATATTCTTCAAGAACGAGTACAGCACTGCCTTCTCCCAGAACAAAACCATTTCTTTCTTTATCAAAAGGAATTGATGCACGTTCAAGGTCATCAGATTTGGTAAGAGCCTTCATATTTGCAAAACCGCCAAAAGTAAATTCTTCATGAGTGCTTTCAGTACCTCCGGCAAGACAAACGTCCAGATAACCGTCCTTGATTTTTCTAAAAGCCTCACCTATCGAATGTGTACCAGAAGCACAAGCAGTAGTAACATCAAAATTAGCTCCTCTGAAGCCGGTTTTCATGGAAACAGTACCAGCTGCCATGTTGCTTATCATCATAGGAACATAGAATACAGAAACTCTATTGACCCCTTTATTAAGATATTTGTTGTGTTCATTGAGGGTAAGGTCAACACCGCCTATTCCTGAACCAATAATAACGCCTGCTCTGTATGGGTCGATATCTGAAAAGTCTGTACCAGCGTCCTGTAAAGCCTCATGAGATGCAATAACAGCGTACTTAGTGAAAGTGTCCATACGCTTAGCCTCTTTTTTATCAAAGCAACCTTTAACATCATAATAAATAGTTTCATCAAAATCACGTACTATACCAGCGATTTTAACGCCTGTATTTGAAGTATCAAACATATCAATATATGAGAAACCTATTTTATTTTCTTTTATACCTGTCCAGAATTTTTCAACACCAGTTCCAAGTGGTGTAATAGCCCCCATACCAGTAATAACAACTCTTCTGCTCATAAATAAATCCTTTCATGAATTAATTGTGAAATATTTTCCACCTGAAAAGGTGAATATATCTATCAATATTTAACAAATAAGCGTTAATGAAATAAATCCGTATATCTTACGGTTTTTAATTTGAGTTGTCTGTAATCCTGACTTTGCATTTACAACTTATTGTTTATAAGAAATGAGGGTACTCAATAATCCCTTATAATAGTGATAGTTAATCAGCAAAAACCATAATCAAGGCATAATTACATGGATAAACCACCAGAAATTTCAATAACCTGACCAGTTATATAAGATGCGTTTTCTGAAACAAGGAAAGAAACAACAGAAGCGATTTCTTCAGGTTCGCCGTATCTTCTGAGAGCCACAGCCTCAAGCATTCTGGATTTAAGTTCATCTGAAAGAACATCTGTCATAGGAGTACGGATAAGTCCTGGTGCGACTGCATTACAAGTAATATTTTTTCTTCCATATTCCTTTGCAACGCTTTTTGTCATACCGATTATAGCAGCTTTTGATGCAGAATAATTCACTTGTCCGGCGTTTCCATAAAGACCTGCAACTGAAGAAACATTAACAATACTGCCATGTTTTTGTTTCATCATAACAGCACAGACGTTTTTCATCATATTATATACGCTTTTCTGATTTACTGCAATGACAGCATCATAAGCATCTTCAGTCATTCTTGCGAGGAGAGAATCCTTAGTAATACCGGCATTATTTATCAGAGCATCAATTGTTCCGAAATCTTCTTTAACTTTTTTTACCATGTTCTGACAGTCTTCAAATTTGGAAACATCAGCAGAATAGCATTCAGCTCTGACGCCAAAATTTCTACATTCTTCTGCAACGGCAAGAGCCTTTTCCTTATCACTGTCACTAGGGTAATGGTTTATGACAACATCGAAACCATCTTTTGCCAGTCTTTTTGCTATACAAGCACCTATACCTTGTGATGCACCTGTAATAATTGCTGTAGCCATAAATATAATCCTCCTTATTATATACTAAACATTATAGAATGGAATTTTACTTATTGAGAAGTTCCTGAGCCTGTTGCATAATTTCTTTTATAATGGTATCGCAAGGTTTAATTTCATTTATCATACCGGCAATAGCACCACAAAGGAATGAACCGCTTTCAATATCGCCATCAACTACGGCACGTCTTAAAGCTCCGACAGTAAGTTTTTCAAATTCTTCCGGAGAAAGTGAACCGTCTTTTTCGCCACTGGCAAGTTGTTTAGCAAATTTAGTTTTAATGTTTCTGCATGGGTGACCGGTATAACGACCAGTAACAATATTATCAGTATCTTTAGCTTTAATTACAAGGTCTTTGAAAGTCTGATGAATCTGACATTCTTCAGAGGCAAGGAAACGTGTGCCTATCTGAACGCCTTCAGCTCCCAACATAAAAGACGCAGCCATTCCACGACCATCAGCAATACCACCGGCAGCAATTACCGGAATTGAAACAGCGTCAACTACCTGAGGAACAAGGCACATTGTAGTGTTTTCGCCTATATGACCACCTGCTTCAGTGCCTTCTGCAACAACAGCGTCAGCACCTGCCCTTTCCATTCTTTTAGCCAGAGCAACAGATGGAACAACCGGAATTACTTTAACCCCTGCATCTTTCCAAGCGGATATATATTTTCCGGGATTTCCGGCACCAGTTGTAACAACAGGGATTTTTTCATCAATAACGAGCTGAGCCAAATCGTCAGCATTATCGCTCATAAGCATAATATTTACACCAAATGGCTTGTCAGTATTTTTTTTACAAAGATGTATTTGTTCACGAAGGAAATCAACAGGAGCGTTACCACCTGCAATAAGTCCTATACCGCCAGCATTTGAAACGGCTGAAGCAAGAGTATGTTCAGCGACCCATGCCATACCTCCCTGTATAATTGGGTATTCACAGCCCAGAAGTTCAGTTATTCTTGTTTTCATAATTTTGTATTTTGCTACTCAAAATATGGACAGATACATTGAGAAAATTCCTGTTTCAACCTATATATTTTTGTATCATTGCTAATACTACTTACAGTTTTTATATAGTCCACAGGCGTAAATTCTGATATAGCCCATCATATGCTTACAATAGCATACACTAATATGTAAGTTTTTTCAGAGTAGCTTTCTCCTTTCTGAAAAATAAATTATTTTTCCCCTTGTCTTTTGGAATTTTACCATTGACCAACTGCACCCACAAAATCTTATCTTCTTGTTATGCTGTAATATTTCAACCGACAAGGATTATATTTTCGCAGTTCAGCCTGCTTTGAATTTTCCTATTTAATATTCAAGAACAATTCCACCATAGGTAAGTCCTGCACCGAATCCTATCATTGCAAGTTTCTGACCACGCTTGATAGTACCATTTTCAATAGATTCACAAAGAGTAAGTGGAATCGATGCACTTGAAGTATTTCCATAATGGTCAAGTGTAACAATGAATTTTTCCATGGAAACGCCTAATTTTTTTGCAGCTGTTTCGATAATTCTTATATTTGCCTGATGCGGAATGAACCAATCAATATCTTCTTTATTTATTCCGAATTTTTCAGAAATAATCTCAAATGATTTAGGAAGTGCCTGAGTAGCAAATTTATATACTTCCTTACCGTTTTGATAGAGTTTATGAAGTGGATTATCAGTAAATCCATCGTCAAAATCCTTATCCACCTTGACTTCAGGAGCTACCTGCAAAGCTCTTGCACAAAGATAGCCAGCACCACTTCCGTCAGATGCAAGATGTGAATAATATAGCTTATCGCTTTTTTCAACTATAACGGCAGCTGCACCATCACCGAAAAGAATACAGGAAGACCTATCATTGAAATCAACAAATCTTGATAATGCTTCATTTGCAACAACCAATACATATTTAAGGTTATCATCAGTAGCAAGAAAACGTCTTGCGGTATCAAGAGCATAAATAAAACCTGTACAAGCAGCATTTATATCAAAAGCCGCTGCGTTGACAGCACCGATTTTATTTTGTATAACGCTTGCCATGCTTGGTGTATGGAAATCAGAAGTAGCAGTTGATGAAATTACCAGACCAATATCTTCAGGGGAGATTCCAGCGTTTTGAATAGCTTTTATACCTGCCTGAGTACCCATATACCAAGTAGGTTCCCAACCAGCCATATGGCGTTCTGCAATTCCTGTTCTTGTTCTAATCCATTCATCATTTGTTTCAACAAAACGTGTGAAATCGTCATTAGTCAATTTCTGTTCCGGAACATAACTGCCCAGTCCTACAATATTAATTCCCATAAATAGAAACTTCCTTCCAAAAAAATAATTTATAAATAGTTGTCAAAACCGAAAAATTATGTTATAGTATTATTGTATACATAATTAAAGTACACATATCTATTTTAAATCATTTCCAGTTTTTTTGCAACGATATTTTTACACTTTGGTTATTCAAGGGTAAAATATCGTCATTTATCACAAATAATCTTTGTGGAAATACAGCACTTTTGCTAATGGAATTTTGCTTGATACAGAAAGGAATTTTATTATTATGACAATATCACTTTTTTCCGGACAGGGTTCACAATATGTTGGTATGGGAAAAGATTTCTCTGAAATCCCTGAACTTAAAAGCATAATCGATACAGGTTCAAATATTCTTGAACGTGACCTGATGTCAATTCTTACAGAAATACCGCAAGAAGAACTTTCACGTACTATAAATGCACAACCTGCTATTATGACAGTATCACTTATGGCACTTAAGGCAGCTATTCAGAAAGGTTTTACATTTGACGGAGTGGCAGGACACTCTCTTGGAGAATATGCTGCAATGCAGGCGTCCGGAATGATTACCCTTGAAGATTCATTCCGTCTTATAAAGGCAAGAGCAGAGGCTATGGACGAATCAGCAAGAGAAACTAAAGGTGCAATGTCAGCTATTATGAAAATATCCCCTGAAACTGTTGCAGACGTTTGTGACAAGGCAAAAAATTATGTTTCTGCTGTAAACTATAATTCACCTGTTCAGACGGTAATCGCAGGAACTCCTGAGGGTGTGGCTGAAGTAAGTGAAATCTTTAAGGAAATGAAAGCTAGAGTTGTACCTCTTAATGTTGCAGGAGCATTTCATTCCAAACTTATGCAAAAAGCTTCCGAAAAGTTTTATGAAACAGCAAAGACAATAACATTTAAAAAACCTGAAGTTAAATATTATTCAAACGTTACAGGTGGGGAACTGACAGATTTTTCAGATATGCCGGAACTTCTTGCAAAGCATATTGTATCACCTGTAAAATTCACATCAGAACTTATGGCAATGCAAAAAGACGGTGCAACAAAGTTTGTTGAATTTGGAGCAGGAAAAACATTAACAGGTCTTGTAAAGAAAACCCTTAACGATGTTACCGCATTTAATATCGAAAATATTGACGGTCTTTCAAATTTATAATAAGGAGATTTTTTAAATGGAAAAATATGCATTAATAGGTCACCCTTTAGGGCATTCAATGTCACCGCTGATACACGAAAAACTTTTTGAACTTAGCGGAAAAAACGATACTTCATATGAACTTGTCGACATTTCACCAGAAGAATTCCCAAAAAGCATTGAACTTATAAAAACGTTCAAGGGGCTTAATGTAACAATTCCGCATAAACAAAACGTTATACCATTTATGGACGAACTCGGAGCAAGTGCAGAAAGATATAATTCAGTTAACTGTATACAAAATAACGGAAAACTTATTGGATATAATACAGATTGTGATGGTTTTCTTATGTCAGCAGAAAAACTCCCGATAAGTGAAAACGTTGCAGTCTTAGGTTGTGGCGGAGTAGGAAGAATGATAGCTATTGAAACTGCATTACATGGAGGAAAACTTACACTTGCAGTAATTCCGCAGGATATCAGAAACGCTCAGATTCTTATGGCGGAAATTATTTCAAAGTGCAATGATGCATCTATAAAAATTGTGGATATTACAACACTTGATGAAGGATTCGACCTTGTTGTAAATGCAACACCTGTTGGTATGTATCCAAAAGTTGACGGTTGTGCTGTTTCCGATAGTGTAATTGAAAAGAGTAGAAGTTTCTTTGACGTGGTTTATAACCCTACTGAAACACTTTTGATGAAAAAAGCCAGAACCCAAGGCAAAATTGCAATAGGCGGAGCATCAATGCTTGTATATCAGGCTGTAAAAGCACATGAAATATGGTACGGTGGAACGTTTGAAACAGAGGATATTAATAAAATAATTACAGCTGTTGAAAATTCTGTAAATGAAATGAACAAGTAAATATAAATTGTTAGGATAACAGAAAGGAAAATTCAAATGACTATATATTTATGTGGATTCATGGGTTGCGGAAAATCTACTGTCGGCGTACTTCTTGCTAAAAAAACTGGGAATATTTTCAGTGATACTGACGAACTTATTGTAAAAAATCAAAAAATGACTATTCCGGAAATTTTTTCACAAAAAGGTGAACCATATTTCAGAAAAATTGAGGCTGAAACAGTAAAATCAGTTTGTGGAAAAAATTTGATTGTAGCATGCGGTGGTGGAGCAATGCTTAATTCTGAAACAGCTGACACAGTTAAAGAAAATAATGGTATAATAGTTTATCTTAATGTACCATTTGAAAAATGTTACGACAGAATAAGCGGAGATACAAACAGACCTATTGTGATGAAAAACACTAGAGAACAACTTGAAGAAATATATAATAATCGTCATGAATTATATAAGAAAAATTCAACGGTAATGGTTGAGGCAATCGGAAGTCCAAACGAAATCGCCGAAACTATTATTAATATTCTTAAATAGAATGGAGATAATATGTTAATTTATAATGCTGAAATTTATACAGGTTCTGAAATTATTCCATCAGGCTGGATTGAAACTGAAGATACAAAAATATCAGCCGTCGTAACAGGTTCTCCAAAGAATATTCCGGAAAATTCAATTGACGCTGGTGGCGGAACAGTTTATGCAGGGTTTATAGATGCCCACACTCATCTTGGTATAATCGAAGATGGCATAGATTTTGAAGGCGATGACTGCAATGAGGCAACAGAACCATTTACACCTCATATGAGAACAATTGACGGCATAAATCCATTTGACAGATGCTTTGAAGAGGCAAGAATGAGAGGAATAACCACTGTGGCATCAAGTCCAGGAAGTGCTAATCCCTGTGGTGGTGAAATCTGTGCAATTAAAACAGCAGGCAAACGTATTGATGATATGCTTATAAAAAACGTCGGAATAAAATTTGCACTCGGTGAAAATCCTAAAAATGTATATAACGGGCGTGAAGAAACTCCTGTAACCCGTATGGCTATTGCTGCAATAATTCGTGAGGGACTTTATAAATCAAAACGCTATACTCATGATATGGATAGCTATTATTCTGACAGTGATAATTATGACCCTCCGGAATATGATATAAAATGTGAAGCTCTTATGCCTCTACTTGACCGTAAACAAAAAGCTTTTTTCCATTGTCATCGTGCAGACGATATTTGTACAGCTATAAGAATAGCAAATGAATTTTCACTTGATTTAGTAATAATACACGGAACAGAAGGTTATAAAATATCAGATATCCTTGCTGAAGAAGAAGTTCCTGTAATATGCGGACCTATAATATGCGACCGTTGTAAACCTGAAATGCGTGGACTTGAAGTGAAAAATGCTTATGAAATGCATAAAAACGGTGTTAAAATTGCAATATGTACAGACCATACAGTTATCCCAATACAATATTTGCCGTTATCAGCACAGGTAGCTGTAAAAGGTGGCTTGGAATTCAATGAGGCTATTAAAACTCTTACCACAAATCCTGCTGAAATCCTTGGTATAAGCGACCGTGTGGGAAGCATTGCAGAGGGAATGGACGCTGATTTGCAAATATATAAAAAAGATGATAACCCTCTTGATGTTATGTCAGAACCTTTTTTTGTAATGATAGATGGAAAAATAATTCGTAATGGTGATTCTTTATGAAAAAAATAATTCCGTTATTTATTATTGGAATGTTTTTAAACCCGTTAAATGTTTATTCAGTAGAAAATCAAATATTCAACGAAACTATAAATAATACAACATTCACTTATGTGGTGGATAATAATACAACTGCTGTAATAACTGAATGTTCATCAGATTCAGAAGAAATAACAATACCATCATTGTTGGGAGGATACAAAGTTACTTCAATAGGCGACAAAGCTTTTTTTGGTAATATGTCAATTAATTCAATCGTAATTCCGGATAGCGTGACTTATATTGGTGACAATGCATTTTCAGGGTGTCTGTATCTTGAAAGCATTGACCTCCCTGAAAATCTTACTTATATCGGAAAAGAATGTTTTACAAGTTGTACATCTCTTGAATATGTAAAAGTAGGTAATCTGTTAACTTCATTTCCAGAAAGATGTTTCAGTTCATGTACATCTCTTACCGAAATAAATATACCTGATTCTATTGAAGGTATAGGGGAAGAAGCTTTTTTTGGGTGTTCAGATATATCTGATATTTTTGTACCACCAACTGTTAAGGAAATCGGAAATAATGCGTTTGGAATGTATTATAATATACGTAACAATGGTATTGAAAAAATAAAAAATTTCCGTATCAGAGGGTTGCCTGAAACATCGGCATCAGAATATGCAGATAGTACAGGAATTGAAATATACAATAAACTAGGCGACGTTAATTATGATGGTTTTATAGATTCAGTAGATGCCTCCATAGTGTTAAATGAATATTCAATGCTTTCAATAGGTAAAGAAAGTACATTTGACCAATATCAGCAATATGTGGGAGATTATATTAAAGACGGGGTTGTAGATGCCGTTGATTCTGCATTTATACTTCAGGAATATACAAGATTACAGGTGTCTTAAACAACTTAAAACAAAAACGACTGGAATAATATGCACCCCGAAAGTAAGATACTTTTGAGGTGCATATAAAATTATTTCCAGTCGTTTTATATAAATATTTATTATTCTTCAGGTTCTTTGATTTCTCCGACTATCGGGAGTGGGTCAATACCCTGTCTTGTATAGTAATCGGAAAGTGCCGAACGTACAGCTTGTTCAGCTAAAACAGAACAGTGTATTTTTACTGCCGGTAAACCATCAAGTGCTTCAACAACAGCATCATTTGTAAGTTTAAGTGCATCATCGATTGACTTACCTTTAATAAGTTCAGTAGCCATTGATGACGTAGCAACTGCTGCACCACAACCAAAAGTTTTAAATTTAGCATCAGTTATAATACCGTCATCTATTTTGAGGTACATTTTCATAATATCGCCACATTTTGCATTACCTATTTCGCCAACACCATCAGCGTTTTCAATTTCGCCCACGTTTCTTGGATTTGAAAAATGGTCAAGAACCTTTTCACTGTACATCATAATTTAAATATCTCCTTTTTTATATTATTGATAACTTTCACCATTTACAATTTTTTCCCATACAGGTGACATTGAACGAAGTCTTTCAACTACTTTTGGGATAACTTCAAGAATATAATCAACATCTTCATCTGTAACATCATCTTCAATGGATAATCTAAGTGAACCATGTGCCACTTCATGTTTCAATCCGATAGATAACAGAACATGTGACGGGTCAAGAGAACCAGATGTACAAGCTGAACCCGATGAAGCACATATACCATTCATATCAAGCATAAGCAAAAGTGATTCACCTTCTATTCCCTCAATTGAAATATTAAGATTTCCAGGGAGTCGTTTTTCTCTGTCACCATTAAGGCGTGTATATGGGAGTTTCAATATACCATCAATAAGTCTGTTTCTTCTTGGAATTATTTTACTGTTTCTTTCGGAAATATTCTTTGTAGCATTTTCAATAGCAACACCAAGACCAACTATTGCCGGAACATTTTCAGTACCTGCACGCTTATTGCGTTCCTGACCTCCACCATGAACAAGATTAGGCAGTACTATGCCTTTGCGGACATACAAAGCACCTATACCTTTTTGAGCATGAATCTTGTGTCCGGAAAGAGAAAGCATATCTATACCTTGTTTTTTCACATCAATGTCAACGTGTCCAACTGCCTGTACGGCGTCTGTGTGAAAAATAACCTTTTTTTCCTTACAAATATTTGCTATTTCTTCAATAGGCTGAATTGTACCTATTTCATTATTTGCATACATTATTGTAACAAGAGCTGTATCCGGACGGATTGCATTTTTTATATCTTCCGGATTCACAAAACCCTCTTTGCTTACAGGAACATAGGTTACTTCAAATCCATGTTTTTCAAGATATTGACAGGTATGCAATACAGCATGATGTTCAAATACTGATGTAATAATATGTTTTTTACCTTTTTTTGCCATATTTTCGGCAACGCCCTTTATTGCCCAGTTATCGGACTCTGAACCACAGCTTGTAAAGAAAATTTCTTTAGGTTCAGCTCCCAGAGCTTCAGCAACTTTTGCACGTGCGTTTTCAATATCTTTCTGTGCATCTCTGCCAAGCTTGTATATACTGGAAGCATTACCATAAGATTTTGTAAAATGTGGCAACATAGCATTAAGCACTTCTTCAGAAACTGCCGTTGTAGCAGCATTGTCTGCGTAAATGAATCTTTTTTCCATAAAAAAATCCTTTCTATTTTAACGAATATATATCACGCTGTTGAACAGCTAATCTGTCACATCGTTCATTTTCCGGGTGACCGGCATGACCTTTAACCCAATTAAATGTAACTTCATGTTTATCTAAAAGTAATAAAAGTTGTTTCCATAAATCGACATTAAGAGCTGGTTTTTTATCAGATTTAATCCAATTTTTTCTTTGCCAACTATAAACCCAGCCTTTTGTGATACTATCAACAACATATTTACTATCTGTTGTAAGTATTACTTTGCAAGGTTCTTTAAGAGCAGACAATCCAGCAATAACTCCCATAAGTTCCATACGGTTATTAGTAGTATTGCTTTCACCACCGGAAAGTTCTTTTTCATGGTTTCCATAACGTAAAACCACGCCATAACCGCCTGCTCCGGGATTGCCACTACAAGCACCGTCTGTAAATATTTCAACTACTTTAATGATACTTCACCTCTGTTTCAGAATACCTTATATATTATAACCTATTATTTCCATAAAATGAGTATATGTTACCCTCACGAAACCAATATATAATGTTAGTTCGTGCTTACTATATACAAAAAATACAATTTGAATTTATAATTACATTTAGTTAATTTCCACAAAAATTCATCTGTAAATTTGGGATTGTGCAAAATCTATAATTTTTTGCCATTATCACGCTGTAAACTTCTACTTAATATGTCGCTTATTTTTTCGGAAGATTCAAAAACCCCCTTGCAATTTTCTGAAAAATATGTTATTATAAAATAGCATGGGATAATTGTTGATTTTTTATCTGCATACAAGTGTGGAAATCTAACTCTTTTAATGGTGGAATGAAAACCAATTTTTAAAAATATAAAAGGTTTTGACACGAGCCTTATGCTATCGCTAATGGATACAAAGGTATCTTTGATAGTGAAAGTCTTATGGAAACTCATCAGTCTTATATGCTTTCGAGTATATTGGGAAGTGAATGTACATAAGAACCCAATGCACTTTAGCCGTTGGAGTGTCAGAGGTTGATAAATTGAATGTACCGCAATATGATTTTAAATCAGCAGTTAATCATAGTTGATAAGGAATTTTAATATTATCTTCTTTTAATCAGTTTGCAATATCATTCTCAATCTATATTTAACCGTAAATATGCGGATATCCGCTGATATCATTATGCGGAAATTTCTTGTATTATATGCAGGAATACTTTAATTTAATTGTATTAAATTTCTTATACAAAAAAAGGAGGAGCTTTTTTATGAGACTACTGCTCAATAATATTGAAGATGCCGTTGACCAGAAATATCTTGTAACCAAAAGTCTCAAAAATCAAGCGGCAGCCGGTACAGTCATCCACATTATGGGAACTTCGACTGAAAGCGACGGCGTAACCGTTAAATATCGTGTTACAAAAACTGGTGAGGACTATTCATGTAAATTTGCTGATGTAAAACAATTCTCAAAATGGGCAAGTTCTGATAATTTTGTTGCCCGTTATCAGGACAATCTTTCTCCATCAGACATCAGACAATACATGAAAATCTGTGATACTTCATTTATGGCATCAGGTGGTATTGTAACTATTGTTGGCATTGCTCTGGTGCTGGTTATATTGATTATCGCTATGATAGCTGGTAAATTGGCATGGTGGCAGCTCCTTGTCGGAACTATCTGCTTTTCAGTAATTATTTATTTTGGTGCAACTACTTTCTATAAACGTCGCCGTAATAAAATAATGTCTCAGATATATAATAAGGTAAGTGCTGCATGGGGAGGAGTAGTCCTTAGGTGATAAACTGTCATGAAACGCTTTTCAGTAATGGAAGGCGTTTTTCGTTATATACAGAATAAATAACATAAGTTTTATAAGGAGTTTTGTTTTATGGGTAAATATTTTGGTACTGATGGATTCAGAGGTACTGCTAATGAAAATCTTACTGCTGACCATGCATTCAAAGTGGGTCGCTTTCTTGGCTGGTATTACAATCAAATGAAAAAACAAAATGGTGATGAATCTCCGGCAAGAATAATTATAGGCAAGGATACAAGACGTTCAAGCTATATGTTTGAATACTCTTTAGTAGGTGGTCTGACTGCTTCTGGTGCAGATGCTTATCTTCTTCATGTAACTACTACACCTTCAGTTGCATATATAGCAAGAGTAGATAACTTTGACTGTGGTATAATGATTTCAGCAAGTCACAATCCTTATTACGATAACGGACTGAAACTTATAAACAGTTCCGGCGAAAAAATGGAGGACAATGTTATAAATCTTATTGAAGATTATCTTGATGGAAATCTTATCTTCAATGGTCAGGAAATGAAAGAAATTCCTTATGCAAAAAATGAAAAAATCGGACGTTCAATAGATTATGTTTCCGGTCGAAACAGATATATAGGTTATCTTATTTCTCTTGGTGTCTACTCGTTCAGAGGAATGAATATAGGACTTGACTGTGCAAATGGTTCTTCATGGAATATAGCAAAGGCTGTCTTTGATGCTTTAGGAGCAAATACATATGTTATAAATGCTGACCCTAATGGTACTAATATAAATAATAATGCAGGTTCAACACATATAGAAGTGTTACAAAAATTCGTTGTCGAAAAAGGTCTTGATGCTGGATTTGCATTTGACGGAGATGCTGACCGTTGTTTGTGCGTCGATGATAAGGGAAATATTATAACTGGTGACCATATACTCTATATCTATGGCAAATATATGAAAAATCGTGGAAAACTTATAAATAATACTGTTGTTACAACTGTTATGTCAAATTTTGGTTTGTTTAAAGCTTTCGACGAGGCGGGAATAGATTATGCAAAAACTGCTGTCGGTGATAAATATGTTTACCAATATATGAAAGAAAATAATTGCTGTTTAGGCGGCGAACAATCCGGACACATAATATTTTCAAAATACGCCTCAACGGGAGACGGAATACTTACAAGTCTTAAAATGATGCAAGTTATAATGTCATCACAGAAAAAATTAAGCGAACTCGCTGAACCATTAAAAATATATCCGCAGGTTCTTGAAAACGTACGTGTAAAAAATAAATTCGATGCAATGAATGATAAAGATGTATTATTGGCTGTCGATAAAGCAAGCCAATCCCTTGGTGATTCGGGAAGAATACTTGTCCGTGAAAGCGGTACAGAACCTCTTGTACGTGTTATGGCAGAGGCTGGTGATGAAGCTACCTGTAAAAAATATGTAAATGATATTATTCAGGTTTTGAGAGAAAAAAATCATATACTTTAATATTTGCAAATCCCCTCCTTTATTAAGCAGGGGATATTGTATTTATATTGTTGATATTAGGAATTTTTCCTTTTTCACACAAAATAACCATATAATTTACAGGTTGATGAATTATTATAAATTTATAATATTATGTTATGAGGTGGATTTGTGAAAAAAATCTTGACATTATTGTTATGTGTATGCTTTTTAACAGCTTGTTCTAATAATGAAACCCCTGAATCAGATATTTCTGAAACTGAAATTTCAGAAGGTGAAGTTGGAGAACTTATAACTCCTGATGAAAATGATGATGATTACAGTCTTGGTGAATATAGATATAGTTCATCTGGTACAAAACTATATTACAATGATGACGAATATCCACAAGAACTTATATTGACTCTGGAAAAATACTTTAAATCATTCGCTGAGGACGATTTTGAAACATATAAGTCTTGTCTTAATTCTCAGTACATAGAAAAAATGGAATCTTATCTTGAAGAAAACTACGAATATGGTCTTGATTCTTCATTTGAAAAACAACGTGAGAGTCTTGCCGAAAAAATGGGTGGAGATTTCAATATCACCCGTATTCGTGCTGAAAAAACTGAAGAAAACATTGATGAAACCATAAATGATTATTTTTCAGAACTCAATGAATTTTTCGGAGATGATTTTTATTCAGAAGTAAAGGAAAATACTGATGAATTTTATCATATGACTTTCTATGTTATTGCAGAAAATACAGAAAACGTTGAATCTTTATTAATAAGCGAATATGAAATCATATTTGCTGAAACTGATGGTAATTATTACACTTTTGTATAAGGAGCGTTTTATGAGAAAAATTATAACTTTAGGATTTGCTTTGATGATGGTTTTATGTTCATGCAGTGAAACGGATTCCAGTTCGTCAGAAGGAAATTTACTTGTAAGCGATAATATGAATGAGGGAATAAATGTCGATGAAGAAAATATGCCATTTGGAGCAACTATGACAGACCTTAATCCTGATGATGTACCAATATCTATTTCCTATGAAAACCGTTTTATGACTGAAGAAGAAGCAAAAAAGATTTCCGATTACATATCAGCTATAAATTCATGTGATGCTGAACTTATGCAGAATACCTGTTATCCTGCCTATCTGGATTATATAGTTGAACAATATGAAAATTCAGATGTTCAAGATTATCTTGATGACAGACATGAAACTATTGAAGTAAATTATACAGGAGAAAACTTTGATTTTAATTATATTATAATAAATTCACTTATGGACGAAAATGATGATGATTCAGAAACAGGTTTTTCATATCTGGATTCAAAAATATATAGTGCATCTCCAGATGCTGAAATAACTTCAAGAAAAATAGTTGGTATAGATATTATATATTCCCTTGAAAATGACAATGGCAGTTATTCATTTTCAGCAAGAGCAGGTTCGGATATGTTACTTTATATTTATACAATTGATGGTCAGATTTATATTCTATAATAAAATTTATAAGTTGCCTCTATTTTGCTAAACCTATATTGCGTTTAACAAAACAGAGGCTTTTCTATTAAAAAAATGACCAGAATTTTTTCCGGTCATTTTTAAAAATATAATTATTACTGTAATGTTGAAACGCTAAGTCTTGAAAAATAAGTTTCAGCATATTCCTTATAATCTTCCTGAAAAGAAACGTCATTTTTCTTAACATCAGCAAGATAAGTATGGAAGTTTGTTTTTTCATCTGTCTGAATAAGAATACAAGCTATATTTGAACAATGGTCGGAAATACGTTCAAGATTTGTAAGTATATCTTGGAAAATATAACCTAATTCAACTGTACACTCTTCATTTTGCAGACGTCTTATATGACGGTTTTTAAGTTCAATACTAAGATTATCAATAACTTCTTCAAGAGGTTCGACCTTATGGGCAATCTTTA
>CAZTUV010000006.1:0-24455 GCA_964616595.1 uncultured Alistipes sp. | reverse complement strand
ATACAAAAATTATATTGTTTTTATTATATCACTGAATGTCGATATTGTCAATAATAAAACTCTGTTCATTTATTTCATCATACGTTAAAAAGTAAAGTTTTAGTTTAATACGGTGGAAAACTTTATCATTTTTATATAGCCACAATATTATGAGAGTATAACATGATATTTCATTTTTTCAGCTCTAAACCAACATGAATCTTCAGAAATATTATCAGGATTAGCCTCTGACTGGTCAATTAAATATATATATCCATTATATTTTGTAAGAGTTGAATTCAACCAAAAACAGAAATTTTCTTCTTTTTTATCACCTAAATTATATGAAACATTTCCCTCAAACCAAACCTCTATCGAACAACCCCATACTCCTTCAAAAAGAACATAAATAGAATCATTCTCTTCTTTTAATTTTTCAATATATGCATCATGAAGTCCACCGGAAACACAACTAAAATTTTCAAAATCCTGTTCATTTTCAGCATTTACATATTCTGAATACTTATAGTTTTTGTCATTTTCTATGCATTTTATCAAATCAGTTTCTGGAACATTATTATTTTCAACAAGTGTCAAAAGATTTTCAGAATCCAAAAATTTAACAGAACCACAATTATCATCATTAATATTCCAATTTTTCCTGTCTGCATCTGTAATCAAAATTAATGGGTCAAGGTATTCTTTATTTCTATCAAAAATATATTGTATAACTAATTTATTTTTTTCTTCATTCAAAACAATAAAACATCTGTCAAATAGATTTTTAAGATACCGTCCAGATTCAGACTTTTTCTTATAATATCCGAATACCATTGATGTATAATATTTATTGTCCGACTTTTTTACAATAGCATACATATTAATATTTTCCTTTCATACATCTAATATAGCCGACACTTATAATTCAATATAAGCATCGGCTTTGTTTTTATACTTCTATAAACGATTTATTCACAGAGGTACATACTTCTGCATAATATCCCAGATTACGCAATTGACTTGCACATATTTCAGCATCTTCATAAAACTGATTATCTCCAAAAAAACCAAATACAGCAGAACCGCTTCCGGTCATAACAGCCGAAAAAGCGTTATATTTAAGCATTATAGATTTTATATCAGATACTTCATCAAGTTGTATAGCATCTTCAAAGAGATTCCCAAAATACTTATAAGCATTATTTGAATCATTTTTTATAAGTTCAACAAGTTTATCCGTTTGCGGGTGTACCGGATTTATAAGAGAATCTATTTTACGATAGGCATCAGCAGTAGAAACGCCTTCCCTGCCCTTTGCGACAACAAAAACCTTTCCTGAAAAATCATCGATTGATACGATATTTTCACCAATACCTGAAACATAAGCTGTTCCACCTGTCAGAAAAAACGGAACATCTGCACCTAATCTTTCAGGATTTTTTACTGTTTTACCCGTAAGTTTTGAAAGGCAGTATAAAACAGCACCTGCATCTGAACTTCCACCTCCCATACCTGCCTGAGAAGGAATACCTTTTTTTATATGTATTCTGCAACCATTTTCAAGGTTATTCTGCTCAAAAAAGTATTTAGCTGATTTATAGGCTATATTTCTTTCATCGCAAGGTACAGGTTCAGAGTTCATGAATATAGCTGGTTCTTCACACGAAAGATATATTCCTGATTCTGTAAGTTCCACGGAAACCTCATCATAAATGCTTATTGTCTGGAATACGCTTTTTATTGAATGATAACCATTATCAAGTTTTCCAGTAACATCAAGAGCAAGATTTATTTTAGCACAGGATTTAACTTTCATGATGTTCACCGCTTAATTTTTGAAGGAATTTTTCAATTCTGCCCATAGCTTCCATAAGATGTTTAAGAGAATAAGCATATGAAATACGAATATATCCCTCTCCGCTATCACCGAACGCACTTCCCGGAACAACTGCTACTTTTTCTTCATAAAGAAGTCTTTCGCAAAACTCTTCACTTGTAAGTCCTGTACTTTTTATACATGGAAATACATAAAATGCACCTTCCGGATTGAAACAAGTAAGACCCATTCTATTAAGTTCGCTTACAAGATAACGACGACGTGTATCATATTCATCTCTCATTCTGGCAATTTCCGAATCACATGAATTAAGTGCCTCAATAGCTGCATTCTGGCTAATATATGGACTGCACATTATTCCATACTGATGAATTTTAGCAATTTGAAATATAATAGGTTCAGGTGCTGTTACATATCCGAGTCGCCAACCTGTCATAGCGTATGCCTTTGAAAAACCATTTACATAGATTGTACGTTCTTTCATGCCATCAAGTTCTATTATTGAAGTATGCTTTCTGCCATAAGTAAGTTCGGAATAAATTTCATCTGAAAGAACCATTATATTGGTATCACGCAGAAATTCAGCAATAGGTTCTAAATCTTCACGTGTCATTATAGCACCGGTAGGATTATTTGGAAACGGCATAATAATCATCTTGGTACGTTCTGTAACTTTATCTTTAAAATCATCAAGAGTTAACTTAAAGTTATTTTCAATTCTTGTAGGAACAGGAACAGCCACACCACCAACGAGTTCTACAAGAGGAGCATAACATACAAAGCATGGTTCAACTACAAGAACCTCATCGCCAACGTCCAGAATACCACGTAATGCAAGGTCAATAGCTTCTGAACCACCAACAGTAACTATGATTTCATTTTCAGAATTATATTCTACATTATATCTATCTTTTATTTTTTTGCAAATTGCCTGACGTAAAGGTTCAATGCCCTTATTTGCACCGTATATAATTTGTTTACGTTCAAGAACCTGTATAGCAGCTTTTCTGATTACCCATGGAGTAGAGAAATCCGGTTCACCGACGCCAAGACTTATAACGTCTTCCATAGTTCCGGCAATATCAAAAAACTTACGAATTCCAGAAGGTTTCATTTTTTTTATTTTGCCCGAAAGGACTTTGTCATAATCTATCATAATTAACAGAGACCCCTTTCGTCGGTTTCTTCACGGTCAATGAAGATACCTTTTTCTTTATATTTCTTTAAAATAAAATGTGTAGCTGTTGAAAGGACACCATCGATAGTTGACAGTCTTTCAGAAACAAACAATGCAACATCTTTAAGATTGTTACCCTTTACTTCAACAGCGAGGTCATAAGCTCCTGACATAAGACTAACGCTTTCAACCTCATCATACATCATGATAGTTTTTGCGATATCGTCGAATCCACAGTCACGCTGAGGAGTAACTTTAAGTTCAATAGTAGCATAAACTGTTGATTTATCATAAAGTTCATCATCGACTATAACGCTATATCCTTTAATAACGCCTTCTTTTTCAAGAGTTTTTATTTTTTCTTCTGCTTCTGCCGGTGTAATACCAAGAATTTTGCTAAGTTTATCATTAGAAATTCTTGCATTTTGCTGTAAAATTTTTACAATATCACTCATAATAATAAATCCTTTCAATCAATGTTTAAAAAATATGGTTTTCGTTTTTTAAAATAACACAGGTGGGTGAACCCCACCGCCTTTGCGGTTTCCAAAGCATCAGAGATGTTCTTTCCTATATCTTCAGGCAAATGTGCATCTGAACCTACTGAAAGTATTTCACCGCCAACATCTCTGAAAAGTTTAACATATTTTATTGACGGAAAACAGTTTCCAAAGCCTTGTCTTATTCCGGAAGTATTTATTTCAATACCCTTTCCGTTCCGAGCGAGCAGGCGGAAACTTTCGGCTATAATTTCATCAAAGCGGCTTATATCTGGACATATATCATTACGACACTTCATATATCTCAGACAATATGTCAGATGACCAAGTACATCAAAACAGTTCAATTTGCATAATTCATATACTTCCAGAAAATATCTTTCAAGGAGATTATATATTTCATCAATTGACATATTTTCATAATTAATATAGTAGAAATCCTTTTCATTCCTTACCTGATGAACTGAACCTATAATAAAATCAAGTCTTTCATCAGACATAATTTTTTCAGCAACTTTAATATCCTGCGTTGCCTGCCCCATTTCAACGCCACATATCAGATTGAATTTTTTATATTTCTCTTTAAGTTCAGTAATCGCAGATATCGAATTATCAAAATCCTGCGAATAATTAAAATAATCAAAATTTTCCCTATTAGTATAATGAGTTTCCGGATACCATGTGCTACATTCGCAGTGGTCAGTTATCGCATAAGCAGACAAGCCAATATCCATTGCTTTTTTTATGCATAAATTTATATCTGCATCAGAATCCATTGAAAATTGTGTATGCGTATGACAATCAATTAAATTCACTTTTTGTTCCTCACTTTTTAATAGTAATAATTTTTCTATAAAAATTATTATATCATAATGCAGACAGTTATGCAAGTTTTTTTTATACTTGCTATTTCTGAATATATGTGATATAATATTATTATCAAATTATTTAGGAGGTTTTTCACATGAGAGCAGTTATAACTGTAATAGGTAAAGATAACGTCGGTATACTCCACAAGGTATCCGGTATATGTGCAGAACACAATGCAAATGTACTTGAAGTTACACAAAGCGTACTTCAGGATATGTTTGCAATGATTATGCTGGTTGATATCTCTGCAATGCCTGATGACTTCTCCAAACTCGTTGACAGAATGGATTCGCTCGGCAAAGAACAGAATCTTTCAATCCACACAATGCATGAGGATATCTTTAACTCAATGCACAGCATTTAAAAGAAAGGAAATCTCAAAAAATGCTTAATGTATACGATATACTCGAAACTATCAGAATGATACAAGATGAATGTCTTGATATCAGAACAATCACAATGGGAATCTCCCTTCTTGATTGTATTGATACTGATATAGACAAGGCTTGTGAAAAAGTTTACAACAAAATCGTTGACAAAGCTCATAACCTTGTGCCAGTGGGTCAACAGATTGAAAAGGAATATGGTATTCCAATCATAAACAAAAGAATTTCTGTAACTCCTATATCAATGCTTGCAGCTGCATGTCCAAATCAAAATCCTGTAAAATTCGCAAAAGCTTTACAAAAAGCAGCAGATACCTGCGGTGTCAATTTTATTGGTGGATATTCAGCCCTTGTACATAAAGGTTTCAGTGCAGGAGACATGGCTCTGATAAAGTCTATTCCGGAAGCCCTTGATGTCACACAAAACATATGTTCATCTGTAAATATTGGTTCTACAAAGTCCGGTATCAATATGGACGCTGTAAAACTCATGGGACAAATAGTTAAAGAATCCGCCGAAAGAACTGCTGACCGTGATTGTATAGGCCCTGCAAAACTTGTTGTTTTCTGCAATGCAGTAGAAGATAATCCATTCATGGCAGGAGCTTTTCATGGTGTGGGCGAACCAGATTGTGAAATTCATGTCGGAGTATCCGGCCCTGGCGTTGTACGTGCTGCACTCACTAAATATCCAGACGCTTCAATAAACGAAGTAGCTGATATTATTAAGAAAACAGCCTTTAAAATCACACGTATGGGACAACTTGTCGGTTCAAGAGCGTCAAAAGAACTTGGCGTACCATTCGGAATTGTTGACCTTTCACTCGCACCGACTCCGGCAATCGGAGACAGCGTTGCACATATCCTTGAAGAAATGGGACTCGAAATGTGTGGTACTCATGGTACAACAGCTTGTCTTGCAATGCTTAATGATGCAGTTAAAAAAGGTGGCGTAATGGCATCATCAACAGTAGGCGGACTTTCTGGTGCATTCATACCAGTTTCGGAAGATGCGGGAATGATTGATGCTGCTGTGGCAGGCGTTCTCAGTCTTGAAAAACTTGAGGCAATGACTGCTGTATGTTCTGTTGGTCTTGATATGATAGTTGTGCCGGGAGATATTACTCCGGAAACGATTTCAGCTATTATAGCAGATGAAGCAGCAATAGGTATGGTCAATTCAAAAACCACTGCTGTAAGATTAATTCCGGCAATAGGCAAAAAAGAAGGAGATACACTTGAATTTGGCGGACTTCTCGGAAGTGGCCCTGTCATGTCCATAAGAGATAAATCTCCAGCTAAATTCATAAATCGTGGCGGACGTATTCCTGCTCCTATGCAAAGTCTTAAAAACTAATAAAAAATGAGTTCAGTCAATATCAACTGGACTCATTTTTTATATTTATGACAAATTTGTATTTCTTACTTTGTCTCTGACTTTAAGAACAAATGAAGGTGAAACAGAAAGTTCATCGATACCCATTCTAAGGAATGTTTCAGTAAGAGTTACATCAGCGGCAAGTTCGCCACATATACCAATCCATTTACCATATTTATGAGCATTATTTGCAGCCATTTCAATAAGTCTCAATATAGCCTCATGATGCGTATCGCAGAAACGTTCAATATCAGGATTTTGTCTGTCACACGCCAAAGTATATTGAGTAAGGTCATTAGTTCCCACACTAAAGAAATCAACTAAAGGAGCAAGTTTATCACTAATAATTGCAGCAGCAGGGGTTTCAATCATGATTCCGAGTTCAGTTTCTTCTGAATAATCTATACCATCATTTTTAAGTTCAGCCTTAACCTCACTGCACATATTTAAAACTTGTTCAACTTCCCATACATTTGCAATCATAGGGAACATTATTCCAAGATTTCCAAATGCCGACGCTCTGAACAATGCACGTAACTGTGTTCTGAAAATTTCAGGTCTGTCAAGGCAAAGACGTATTGCACGTATTCCAAGAGCCGGATTATCTTCTTTTTTAAGATTAAAATAATCACATTGTTTATCCGCACCGATGTCAAGTGTACGTATAATAACCTTTTTACCTGCCATGCTTTCAAGAACACGTTTATAAATTCTAAACTGCTCCTCTTCAGAAGGATAATCCGAATTTTCAAGGTAAAGAAATTCACTTCTGAAAAGACCTATTCCGCCAGCATCGTTAAGGAGGACAGCACCGATATTATCGACACTACCGATATTGGCAAAAACATTTATCTTTTTTCCATCAAGAGTAATATTTTCTTTGCCCTTTAATTTTTGGAGCAATTCTTTTTTAGCAAGTTCTTCATCACGCTTTTTTTGAGCAATCTGAATAGTTTCATTATCAGGGTCAAGAATGAATTCTCCTGTAAAACCATTTACAACAGCCATATCACCGTTTTTAATTTGTGAAAGAAATTCCTTACCAACACCGATGATAGCTGGAATGTTCATATTTCTCGCCAAAATCGCTGTATGTGAATTTGAAGAACCATAAGCTGTAACAAAAGCAAGCACCTTATCCTTATCAAGAGAAACTGTTTCACTTGGTGCAAGGTCATCAGCACATATTATAACGGGTTCATCAGATTCCTGATTTATCTCTGAACTATTTGTCAGACAATTAATAATCCTATTTGAAATATCTCCCACATCAGCCGACCTCGCCTGCATATATGCGTCGTCCATAGCCGAAAACATTTCCGCAAAATTATCACCGGTAACTGCTACTGCATATTCTGCATTAACATTCTGAGAAGTTATCATTTCAGCTATTGCGTCATTATAATCCTCATCTTCCACCATCATCATGTGAATTTCAAATATTGACGCATTAGCCTCTCCTACTTCTTTAAGAGCCTTTTCATAAATTTCTCTAAGTTGTTCTATTGCCAACGACTTAGCTTTTTCAAGTCTTTCGAGTTCCGCATTTGTATCTTCAATTTTTTCACGTTTAACGCTTATAGCCTGTCTGTTAAAAACTGATATTTTTCCCACTGCAACAGCACCATATACGCCTTTACCCTGATATTTCAACATAATTTCACCGCCTTATCAAGTACAAAAATTCTTTTTATAGCTTTCAATTGCTCTTTCTATTACAGCAACGGCCTCAATAGGCCCACCTGTTTCCTTTACTGTTGTAGACTTACATTCAAGCTGTTTATACACAGAAAAGAAATGTTTTACTTCATCAAAAATATGCTTTGGAAGTTCTTTTATATCGGTATAACCCTTATAAGTAGGGTCACCATAAGGAATAGCTATAATTTTTTCATCGCCCATTCCACCGTCCTCCATATACATAACTCCGATAGGATAGCTTCTAACTATTGTCATAGGCTGTATTGGCTGCGAACAGAGAAGAAGTACATCAAGTGGGTCATGGTCATCGCCGTATGTACGAGGTATGAAACCATAGTTCATAGGATAATATGTTGCAGTAAACAACACTCTGTCAAGGGAGAGCATACCTGTTTTCTTATCTAATTCATATTTCATATTACTGCCTTTTGAGATTTCTATTACTGAAATAAAATCAGTAGGGTAGATTCTATCTTCATCAATGTCATGCCAGATGTTCATAATTCTGCCTCCTCATGACCCGACAGAGCAAATTATACTCTGTCGGTGAATGTTATTTATTAAAGATTTGCCTCAAAGAATTCTTTCATAGTCTGTTCAGACTTAGCTTCATCGCCACCATCAACGGTAACAGTAATAGTATCACCGCATTTGATTCCCATGCCCATAATAGCCATGAGTTTTGTGGCAACGGCGGATTTTTCACCCTTAGTGATAGTAACCTGACTATCAAGTGCCTTGGCAGTTTTAGCGAGTACACCAGCTGGTCTTGCATGGATACCGAGTTCGTCCTTAATTGTGTAAGTGAAAGTTTTCATAAATAATTTCTCCTTTTCATTAATTTATTGTGAGTACCTTTGTACCTGCGGACACATTGCCCAAAATAACAGTTTCAATAGAATTATAGTCATCTGTATTACAGATAATCATTGGTGTGGTAATTTTATAACCTGCATTTTTAATTCCTTCCATATCAAAGGATATGAGTAAATCGCCCTTGCGTACTTCCTGACCATCAGAAACGTGAGCATCAAAGAATTTTCCGCCAAGCTTTACAGTATCGATACCGATATGAAGAAGAATCTCGCAACCATTCTCAGAAACAATATTAACAGCATGTTTTGTATCAAAAATCATATCAATTTTACCATTACAAGGAGCATAAAGTTTTCCTTCAGATGGTTCAATTGCCACTCCATCGCCAAGCACCTTTGATGAGAAAGCTTCATCTTCAACCTGTTCCAATGGAATTATAGTACCATTAAGGTGAGCATATAATTCAGAAGATTGTACAGATTCAGTTGATTTGTTTTCCACGGAAACCGGAGCAGATGTTTCGCCAAGCAATGCATCAACATTATCCGCATCAGCAGAATCAAGGAAGTCTTCAAGATGAGATTTTACAACTGAAACCTGTGGGCCATAAATCACCTGAACACCATTACCTTTATGGATTACACCAGATGCACCGCTTTCTTTAAGGAGAGTATCCCTTACAAGTTCAGCATTGATAACGGTTACTCTGAGTCTTGTTGCACAGCAGTCAACGTCTGAAAGATTCGATTTACCGCCGAGACCCTTTACAATCAAAGCACTTACTCTGTCAAAAGTTCCGTTACTTTGATTTGCTGAATTTTCTTTTCTTGCGTTCATATCCTGACGGGTATATAGTTTTGTTTCTTCATTATCAGCCTCTCTGCCAGGAGTTTTGTAATTAAATTTGGTAATCATGAAGTAGAATACAAAGAAGTAGATTACAGCATATACAAGACCTACAATAACAATCCATATCCAGTTTGTCTTTTCGTTTCCCTGAAGAATACCAAACAACGTAAGGTCGATTGCACCACCAGAGAATGTCATACCAACGCCTACATTAAAGATATGCATAAGCATATATGAAAGTCCTGCGAGTACACAATGAACTGCATACATAGCTGGTGCTACAAATAAGAATGTAAATTCAAGCGGTTCTGTAATACCAGTAAGCATTGAAGTGAGTGCTGCTGAAAGAAGAAGTCCACCGACAATTTTTTTCTTTTCAGGACGAGCAGCTTTATACATTGCAAATGCAGCAGCAGGAAGTCCGAATATCATGAACGGGAATTTACCAGACATAAATCTTGTTGCGGATACTGAAAAATGCTGAGTTGCTTTGGAAGCGAGTTCTGCAAAGAAAATATTCTGAGCACCCTGAACAGTGACACCGTCAATAATCATTGCACCGCCGAGTTCTGTCTGCCAGAAAGGCATATAGAATACATGATGGAGACCAAAAGGAATAAGTGCTCTTTCAAGAATACCATAAATCCATGTTCCAACATAGCCGGATTCAAGTACAAGCTGACCAAGCTGTGCTATACCATACTGTACAACAGGCCAGAGATAGAACATTATAACTCCAACGATAAGATAAACAACACTTGTTACTATTGGCACAAATCTTGTTCCGCCAAAAAACGATAAGACTTGTGGAAGTTGAATTTTATAAAATTTGTTATGAAGTGCTGCAACACCAAGTCCTACAACTATACCACCAAAAACACCCATTTGCAATGTTGTAATTCCCAATACAGATGTAGTTGAGTTAGCTGCCATAGCCTCTACGCCACCTTTAGCGGAAATAAGAGCACTGATAGCTGTATTCATTATAAGGTATCCTATTGCACCGGAAAGTGCAGCAACTTCTTTTTCTTTTTTTGCCATTCCTATTGCAACGCCCATTGCAAACAAAAGGGCAAGGTTGTCAAAAACGGCACTACCGGTTTTACTCATAACGTCAAGAATAGTATAAAGAACGCCACCTTCATGTATAATTCCGGTAAGACCATAAGTTTCGAGTGTGGTTGGGTTTGTAAATGAGCTTCCGATACCAAGAAGCAAACCTGCAACTGGCAGAAGTGCTATAGGCAACATAAACGAACGTCCGACTCTTTGTAAAACCCCGAATATTTTGTCTTTCATATAAATAAACCTCCTTTGGTTGACTTCTACCATATCTAATAGTTGGTACCGGAACTGTTTTAGATACAGTATATATTAAAAAGTAGCTTCTGTGCTGACTTTTTTCAGGTGAATTGTAAGTGTGATTAATTCATCATCATTAATATCCTTTTTATATGTTTTAAGGATATATTCCTGTATACATAAAGCACATTTATAATGTTTATTGCAAGTTTTCCTTATCATTGTTACAAACGTATCATCATCACTAAGATTTTTAGGGAGCGGCTTATTCTGAAAAAGCCTTTGTGCAAGATATTTTAAATGTGATAAAAAGCGTTCATAAGAAACTGAACTTTTATTTAATTTTTCATTATAATAATATTCTGCTATTTCAATGCAGCCATTAATCATTTTTGTAATATCATATACATCACTTATTTTAGTATCTAACCTTGCATTAATAATATGCATTGCAATAAATCCCGCTTCATCTTCTGACATTGAAATTTTCAAACGTTCCTGAATCTGCGAAACGCAATATTCCCCTAAAGCAAGTTCCTGAGGATACGTTTCTCTGATTGAATCAAGTAATGGATTGGTAAATTCTATTCCATTGTTTTTTCTTTCTATTGCAAAAGCTATATGGTCACTCAAAGTAACAAGCAGTGATTCATTAAGCTTAGCAGGATATACTTTTTTTATATATTCAACTATATCGTTAGTAAAACTCATATATTCAAGAGGAATATCTTTCAGCATAGAAATCATTTTTTTCTGAAGTTCAGAATCTGTAATCATATATGTTTTCTGAACTTGTGCAGAATCTATCATATCACCATATTTCTTACCAAAGCCTATCCCTTTGCCGGAAACAATCTGTTCTTTTCCGTTATCGTCCAAAACACACAAATTATTATTGTTAATAACTTTAATAACTTTCACGATTTTCTCCTTAATAATAAAAAATACCAACTAAAATACACAATAAACCTGTAAAAATCAAGTTTTTTAAATGTAAATAGTTGGTCATGCCCTTACGGTAACACCCAATAAATATTTTCAATTATTTTTTCTATGTTTATATTCTACACTTTTTTCACCAATTTGTCAATGCTTTTTCAACAAAAAAGTACATTTCTACCCTTTGCACAACAAATTCAGAAATCATTTGTGCATTTACAACAAAAACAATTGTTATTTATTCCAAATATGGTTCAAATTAGAACTTCTCATATAATTCCGTTCAATTTACTCACCCAAGAAAAATTAATTGTGTTTATTTTTTATCAATATCTATAACATTTATAATATTTTGTTGACAAATTAATAAATTCATGTTATCATTAATATGATATTTTTGTACTATTTTAATGAATGGAGGGTGATTATGAATAACTATTCATCTTTTTCGCATACATTTACTGGTTTCATGCATATAAAAAACAACATCGTATGTCAAGATTATTCCATGTCATGTGATTATGCCAAATATTCATTCATATCTGTTGCTGACGGTCACGGGAGTCCTCAATATCTCAGAACGGACAGAGGAGCGAGATTTGCTGTGGAGTCAGCTAAAGAATGTGTCGAAGAATTCATGGAGTTAATGGACGGTGCTGAAATTCTTCTTGATACTGAAAAAAAAAGGCGTATGTTGCTTTCGCTTTTATGGAAGAACGTTGTATCACTCTGGTATGATAAGGTTGTAAATGATTATATGAAAAACCCATTTACAGAAGATGAATTGAACAATATTCCCGATGAACTGGCTGAATACAGAAACTTTTACAATCTTGGATATTACCTTATGGCATACGGTACTACACTGGAATTTTTTGTTTTATCAAAAAACTTTGCTTTTGGTGCACAAATCGGTGATGGCAAATGCGTTATTGTAGCTGATGACGGTTCAGCATACGGGCCTATTTCAGACGACCCTGTATGTCATGGCAATGTCACTTCTTCTATGTGTCAAGATGATGCGAATACTGCCGCAAGATTTTGCTACTTTGAAAAAGACGCCATTCCACCCGCCGTATTTATTGGAACAGACGGCGTTGATAAATCATGCTGGAATGAAGAACAATTATATGATTTTTACAGAAAAATTGCCATAAGATTCGCAGACAGCGATTTCACGGAAACAAACAGGTATCTTGAAAAATACCTTCCTGAAATAAGTGAAACCGGCATTGGAGATGATATTTCCTGTGCCGGAATAATAAATATATCTATGCTTAAATCGTGTATAGATGAACTTAAAAATTCCGCTGAAGAAGAAAATAACAACGAATGTTATGATGTATCCATCAGCACTGAAGATATAAAAGGTTTTATGTCAGTTCTTATAGAAGATACAATATCTTCGTGGGACGAGCCGGATATATATGCAATATCATTATTTGTATACGATGATGAAGATAATCCATGTAAACCTACTGTCATATTGGGTTACAATACAGAATCTGAATACATAAAAAATAAACATTTTGCTGATGACTCTTTGGAGGCACGCTGGAATTATATTTTCTGGCTACAAAATAATGAACTCAGTTTTGGTACTGACGAAACAGCCAAAATTATACGCCAATGGATTATAAGTTGCGGATATCCATACAATGAAGATGCTGATTCATCTGATAGTGAACACTATATATGTATAACCAATGCATTTAATAAACTCATTTCAGATATTGTTCAGGAATTGCATCTATCAGGATTTATAAAAAAAACTTTCGGCAAGGAAATCCCCATATTAATACATAATCTTGATTATGACGATGAAACGGCAAAACTCAATATAACTGCAAATAGCAACATCAATATAGATGAATTTGTGAAATTCTGTAAAAAATCCAGCTGATTTACGTAAAAAATCACAAACATAACTTTTTTCAGTTATTCAGGAGACTTTCACATAATTGTCATATCACAAGTTTATAATACAAACATAGAAAGAAAAAAGGCAATTATTTGAATTATGATTTTTTTATGGTGATGTTATGAGTAATTTTATGAACCGTATTGTTATGACCGCTATTTCATTTGCTGTAATGGCAGTTGGGTGTAGTGAAAATAATTCTGATTCCAGAGATTTGAATTCTGAAAGTATATCGTCTGTTTCAGTTGAAAGTACAGACTCTTCCGACACTTCACAGAATGAAGGTAATAATACTAAAGTTCAGACGATTTCAGCTACAAGAACTTCTGAAAGTGACTTGTTTTCTGACAGAGATTTAAATCCTGACTATTCCAGTCCAACGGCAGAAATCATTTTAACAGGCAATACTGCTGAAATATCCGGAAATGGCGTTTCAGTGAATAATTCAATTGTAACAATTACTTCAGAGGGCATTTACCATATAACCGGCACACTCGATGATGGTCAGATTATTGTTAATGCTGATGACGAAAAAGTTCAGCTAGTTCTTGATAATGTTTCAATTAATTGCAGTAATTCCTCGGCAATCTACGTTGAAAACGCAAAAAAAGTCTTTATAACTCTTGCTGATGATAGTAAAAACTACCTTTCTGATGGTAAAGACTATAATAATGAAGATTCAACAGATGAACCAGATGCAACAATTTTCAGCCATGATAGCATTACATTCAACGGAAATGGTGAACTTGAAGTTACCGGCAACTACAAAGACGGAATACGTTCAAAAGATGATATCGTTATTACAAGCGGTACTATTACAGTAAATGCCGTTAACAATGCTATAAAAGCTAAAGATTATGTTGCTGTCGCTGATGGTATTATAAATCTTACAGCAGGCAACAATGGTATTTATGCAAATAACAAAAATGATGAAACATCAGGCTTTGTTTATATTGAAGGCGGTGACTTCACTATAACAACTGGTGGTGGCAGTTCAGAATCTACAAAACAACATACTGAAGATTTCGGCAATGGTTTTGGCGGTGGATTCGGTGGCGGTCATGAAGGAAACTTCAATGGCGAACCTCCTGAAATGCCCGATGATTTCGACCCGTCCGATATGCAGGGATTTGAAGATTTTGACCCAAGTATGTTAGAAATCCCTGAAATGGGAGATATGGAAAACTTTAACCCTAATAATAGTGAAATGCCACAAATGAATGATTCTGAAAATTTCAATCCGGAAAATCTTAATCTTTCTATACAAGAAACAACTCAAACTACTGAAAGTTCCGACAGTACAAATGCTCCAAAAGGTATAAAGGCTTCTGCAAAAATAGATATAGCAGGTGGTACTTTCAATATAAATTCTGCTGATGATTCACTTCATGCAGGAACAGTTATAAATATATCTGATGGAGATATTAAAATTGATGCTGGTGATGACGGTATCCATGCCGATTCTGAAATAAATATAACTGGTGGTAATATTTCTGTTTTAAATTCGTATGAGGGAATTGAAGCTACTGTTATTAATATATATGACGGATTAATAGAAGTAAATTCATCTGATGACGGTCTTAATGCAAGTGACGGCGTAACTTCTCAGGAAGGTATGGGAACTTATTCCGAAAATATAAAAATTAACATTAATGGTGGTATTATTTATGTAAATGCTTCCGGTGATGGCATTGATTCTAATGGAGATATGTTCATAAATGGTGGAACTGTTATAGTTAATGGACCGGAAAACAGTGGAAATGGTGCTTTGGATACAAATGGCGAAATCACTGTAACTGGTGGCACAATTGTTGCGGCTGGTATGAGCGGAATGGCTGAATGCCCTACTGATACTTCTACACAAAACAGCATTTCAGCAACATTTGATTCAACATATGAAGGTGGAACTCTTATTACACTTACAGATGATTCTGGAAACGAAATAATCAGTTTTGCACCCGAAAAAAGCTTTGATAATATTATAATAAGTTCTCCGGAAATTAAAACCGGTACAACTTATACATTCTATACAGGTGGCACTTCCTCAGCAAGCGAAAGCTATGGACTTTATGAAAACGGCAGTTATAATAATGACGGCACAGAGTCCGGAAACGTTACAATCGAAAACGTTATTTCATATATAGGCAGTCAGTCTATGATGGGAAATTTCGGCGGAGGAATGAAACAGCCAGATATGTCCGATATGCAAGATAAAAAACATAGAAATTCCGGACATATGCAATAGACATCTTCTAATTTCATATAAACCACCCTATAAACAGTGAGAGCCGGAGCAATCCGGCTTTCATTGCGTTTAAACATATATTCTGAAAAATAACTTTACAAATAACAGAATATATGATAAAATAAAATCAGATGTTTGCTATACCGACATTATACTTACATTGTATGTTACATTAAAATATGTGGTATAATATAATTTTAAATGCCAACAAAAAGAACGGAGGTATATTTTATGGATTTCATAGGTGAAAAATGTGTTTCATGCGGAAAAACCTTTAATGAAAATGATGATGTTGTAGTTTGTCCGGAATGTGGTTCTCCCCATCACAGGGACTGCTATATGAAAGAAAATCATTGTGCAAATTATGAATTGCATACTATTAACAAAAAATGGAAAAAATCTGAACCTGAAGAAAAAATGGAGTTTCAAAAACCTGATTTCCAAGAAAGTCAATCTGATTTTAATTATTATAACAAACAAACATATCAAGAAAAAACAAATATAAACTTAAATCTGAATGAAGATATGGGTGGAGCTACTCTTCAAGAAATTACTATGTTTGTAAGAATAAACACACTTTATTATATACCAATATTCAAAAGAATGAAAGAACTTGGTTCTAAAATTTCATTTAACTTTTCTTGTCTTATATTTCCATCGTACTATTTTGCAAACCGAAAAATGTGGTTTTGGGCAGTCATTTCTGCTGTCATCAGCGTAATATTTAATATTCCTGCATCTATTATGATAATGGCAGAACAAGGAATTTTTACAGACGGTATAATGAATGTTATATATCAGAATCAAAGTCTGATAACACAACTTGAAAGTCTCTGTACATTTGGTTCATGGATATCAAGGATATTAATGTGTATATTCGCAAACTGGATTTATTTCAAATTTGCTGTCAAAAAATTAAACACCATTAAAAAATCTGCTGATAGTGAACTTAATCAGTATATGATTATGGCATTCGGCGGAGTAAAACCAATAAATATTTTATTGATTTCATTAATTACAATGTCATTGTCATTGCTGTCTATGATTGGAGTAACTATGTTCCTCAGCTTTTTAGCAATATAATATTAAAAGGCGTATCAATATTGTTACGCCTTAGTTTTTTTTATTTTGATTAATGTTATAATAATTCCGGAAACCAGTACAATGGTAGTAAATATGCTACCCTCTATACCAAAACTTCCCCCATTGAGCCATGAATAAGAATTCTGAGCCGTTGTACGGAAAATAGACTCTGTATCACCAGTTCCGCTTACACTTATACCATAAAAGTTGCCTTGCATAAAGTTCCATATGGAATGGATACCACATACACCCCATATATTTTCAGAATAAATCATATACAAACTCGCAAACATTCCGAACAAAAAAAGATTTATACAAGAAAGTACTCCAAATCCCGGATTAAATATATGTGCAAGTGAAAACGCTCCGGAACTTACAGCAACCGCAAGCCACGGCGAATGATGCCCTCCTATTGTCGTCATAAGATAACCACGGAAAATAAATTCTTCACTCATTCCCTGTATAAAAAAGCCAAATAAATAAAGTAATATTATTTCAAATCTTACATTATCACATAATGAAATACTATTAACTCCTGTTATAACACTGATTAATGTAATAACTGTCATCATAACAATTCCAATAACGATTCCAGTCGTATAGTGCAAAATAACTTTTTCTTTTTTTACACCCATTGAACTTATTGGTCTTATTTCAATATTACGACAATATATTATACTTATTATAGTTCCGAATATCGTTGACAACAATGATGGTATCATTATTTTTGGAGATGAAGAAACCACTGTTGCTATATTTATTGATTCTTTTATACTGATTCCGGACGAATCATCAAGCATATTCTGTGACTGCATTTCCTGAATCATAGGATTTATTGAAATTATCGCCGGTATAATTGCTTCAAATATATATATGATAAAAAATATTACTACAAAAGAAATTATTTGTGTTATCAAAGACGATGATGCCAGTGATTCTCCTGACTCTTCAAACATTTTAGATTTTAATTTCAGAAAACACACCTTCATTACAGGACTAAAAATGTGACATACTCCCCACCTAAAGAGGTAGGGCTTCTGATTTAACAGATGTTTCCCACTCAATACATCTAATGATGTAAGTATCAATGGGCTAACCCCGTGTGTCCCACGGTTTTTCAAGTTGTCTGTTTTGCTGACTTCACACTATGCGAATGGTTACGTTATGGGATAGAGGATACTTGACAAACCCTTATCATAGTGGTATGGCTAACCACTAATCCATTCTCCTTTCATAATCTCCATACCAACGGCTTGGTTATCGCTCTTTGTGGTACAGGCAATCGAAAATATGATATCCTAATCATATTCTTTATATTGGTTATATTATACTATATTATTTTTAGTCTGTCAATAGTGGTAACGCAATTTATCCTTCACTTTTGCTTCGCTTAGAAGTGGGGGAATTCTTGCTGAAATTAGTTAAAATATCTGTTTCAATAATAACATTTTATCATTTTATTGTTTATTTGTCAATAATATAAGCACCTGACCAACAACGGATACATTACAAAAAAATTCAAAATTACTTGACAAGACATTAATTAATGTTGTATAATATATGTACAATATTTTATAAATTTTTTGAGTAGGAGTGATTAACAATGGGTATTATTGATAAATTCAACGATGCTCAAAGAGTTGTTGCTGAAAAATCAAAAACAGCTTCTGAGGCAAGCAACCTTAAAAGAAAAATTCTCTATGAGGAAGAGAGAATTGTAGAAATTTTTGCAGATATCGGTAAAAAATACTACAAGAACCCTAATGATGACCCAGCAGGTTTTAAAGCTCTTTGTGATGATATCGATTCAAGAAAAAGAAGAATTAAAAGAATGAAATATGAACTTAATGGCATCAGAGGATATAAAATATGCCCTAAATGCGATGCTGAAGTTAATGAACGTTTCCAATTCTGCGGACGTTGCGGTGCAAGACTTCCTGAAGTTGAAGAACCTGATATCATGGGTTCTGAATTTAATGATGGCGAATGATAACCATAACAAATTAATTTCTGTCAAGGCTGTCCTGATAAAATCGGAACAGCCTGTTTTTTAGAATATTATGAGGTCTTATATTCATCTGCAAATTTTTTATGCATAAATCGACACAAATAATATGCAGGTATACAAAGCAAAAACCAATAACATGAAAACAAAAGACATATTTGTCCAAGTACGTTAAAAGGCATGGAAGAATAATCCCATACATGCCAGTTCATTATAATATTGTCGAATACTCCAACCATAAATTCTATGGTCGTTATTATTACTGAACCTATAAAACAGCTTTTCATAAGTGTCATGGTTTTCCGACTATTTATAATATAAAGAATCATAAGTATAAAACCGCCGGTAAGTGACATAGTCCAATGGGTATAACCACGATTTATTATTTCAATAAGACTATAAATAAAATATCCCATTAAAAAAGCAAAAAAGTGTTGGGCAAATCTCATATAACTGACCTCATTTCGTTTTTATGATATTATATACAATTATACCGAAATTATACAGTTTCGGAAATACAGAAAGGTGAATTTATATGCGTAAAAGCTGTATATTAATGCATATATCCAGTCTGCCGTCAGAATATGGTATAGGCAAAATGGGAAAACACGCTTTTGAATTCGTGGATTTCCTTAAAAAAAGTAAAACTAAATGCTGGCAGATACTTCCATTATCTCCTACAAGTTACGGTGATTCTCCATATCAATCTTTTTCAGTAAATGCAGGTAATCCTTATTTTATAGATTTTGAAATACTTGAATCCGATGGTCTCCTTAAAGAACATGAATATAATTCTGTAAACTGGGGTGAATCACCTGACAAAGTAGATTATGGTGTTATATATGAAAACTGTTTTAAAGTACTCAGAATTGCACACTCACGTTTCAGACCTTCAAAATTTCCAGATTACAACACATTCTGTCAGAAAAATAAATTCTGGCTTGATGAATATGCTTTATTCATGGCTCTTAAATTTAAAAATGACGGAAAAGCCTGGTATGAATGGAATGAAGATATTTCGCTTCATAAAACGACCGCAATTACAGACGCTAAAAAAGAACTGAAAAATGATATAAATTTCTTTAAATTTATACAATTTGAATTCAGCAGACAATGGTTTGAACTTAAAAAATACGCCAATGATAATGGTATCGAAATTATTGGAGATATTCCAATCTATTGTGCTCTGGACAGCGTTGAGGCATGGGCAAATCCTAAACTTTTCTGGTTCGATAAAAATCATCGTCCTGTATCTGTTGCAGGCTGTCCGCCAGATGACTTTTCGCCTACTGGTCAACTTTGGGGAAATCCTCTCTATGATTGGAACTACCATAAAAAAACTGGTTACAAATGGTGGATTAACCGCATAAAAAATGCATCTAAACTATATGATATAGTAAGAATCGACCACTTCAGAGGATTTGAAAGTTATTATACAATTCCTTATGGAAATAAAGACGCTACAATCGGTGAATGGAAAAAAGGCCCTGATTATGAACTTTTTAAAATTGCTGAAGAAAAACTCGGAAAACTTAATATTATTGCAGAAGATTTGGGATTCATTACACCGGAAGTCCGACAACTCCTCGATAACTGCGGTTATCCTGGAATGAAAGTATTACAGTTCGGATTTGACAATGGTAAAAACGAACATTTACCACATAACTTTAAAAATACCAATTGCTTGGCATATACAGGCACTCATGACAATGAAACTCTTATTGGCTGGGTTGGTTCAATGTCACCGCAGTCTCTGAAATTCGCTAAAAAGTATCTTAATGTAAAGAAAAAGAAAGATATTCCAGAAGCAGTTATACGTATCGCATGGGCAAGCGTTGCTGAAGTCGCAGTGGCACAAATTCAGGATTTTCTTAATAGCGGAAATAAAGACAGAATGAATACACCTTCCACACTCGGTGACAACTGGCAATTCAGAACCCAAAAAAGTGACTTTACTCCTGAACTCGCCAAGAGAATCAGGAAGTTAAATAAATTATACAACAGATAATCAGGAGGAAAATTAAATGGACAAAAAAGTTTTCATTGAAAAATTTACCGGCAGACTTCCTAAAAATATAAAGTCTGCTACCCCTCAGGAAATTCATAACGCACTCGGCGATACAGTTATGGAACTATATTCTGAACGCTGGAACAAAAGCCGTGAAGAACATCTTTCTAAAAGACGTGCTGCATATCTTTCAATGGAGTTCCTTGTGGGACGTGCTGTATATAATAATCTTCTTTGTCTTGGCATCTACAATGAAGTACAGGAAATCTTCAGCGAACTCGGACTTTCACTTGCTGACCTTGAAGTAATTGAAGATTCAGCTCTTGGAAATGGCGGTCTTGGCAGACTTGCAGCTTGTTTCCTTGATAGTGCAGCATCTCTTTCACTTCCTCTTGATGGATATGGAATACGTTATAAATATGGACTTTTTAAACAGTCAATTGTTGACGGATTTCAGTGTGAAGATATTGACGATTGGACAAAATATGGCGACTGCTGGTCAAAAAGATGCGATGAGGATACAGTTTTAATTGAATACAGTGGTCAAACCGTTAAAGCTGTTCCATATGATATGCCGATATTTGGCTGTAAAACTGAAAATATAGGTACTCTCCGTTTATGGCAGGCTGAACCGGTTAAGGAATTTGACTTTGATACATTCAACAAACAAAATTACCTCGAGGCTTCCAAAGAAAAAATCTATGCTGAAGATATTTCAAGAGTTCTCTATCCAAATGACGACACAAACGAAGGTAAAAAACTCCGCTTAAAACAACAATATTTCTTCAGCTGTGCCTCACTGACTGATATTATCAAGAAACATAAAGCACGTTACGGTACACTCGATAACCTTGCCGATTATATTTCAATACAACTTAATGACACACACCCTGTTATCTCTATTCCTGAACTTATCAGACAACTTGTTGACAATGAGGGCTACACATTTAATAAGGCTCTTGAAATCGCTAAAAAAGTTTTCAATTATACAAATCACACTGTTATGCAGGAGGCTCTCGAAAAATGGTGGATTGGTCTCGTTGAAGAAGTACTCCCAAGAATTTATGAGATAATAATTCAGATTAATGAGGAACTTATTTCTGAACTTTATAATAAAAATATCGATAAAAAAACCATTTCTGAAATGAAGATTATCAAAGGTGAATTAATTCATATGGCTGATATGGCTTGTTATGTATCCAGTCATATTAACGGCGTTGCAGAAATTCATACACAGATTCTTAAAGATACCGTTCTTTCCAACTGGTATAACTTATATCCCGAACGTTTCCGCAATGAAACAAACGGCATCACTCAGAGACGCTGGCTTGCCCTCTGCAATATGGAACTTTCAGAACTTATTACTGAACTCCTCGGCACTGACAAATGGATTGTAAATCTTGACCTGCTCAAGGAACTTGAAAAATATTCTGATAATGAAGAAATTCTAAATAGATTTATTTCCATCAAACAAACAAAGAAAAACCAACTTGCAGATTTCATAAAGGTTCATGATGGCGTAGAAATTAATCCTGAATCAATTTTTGATATTCAAATTAAAAGACTTCATGAATATAAAAGACAACTTCTTAATGCTTTTTCGATTCTCTGGATTTACTACGGAATTAAAGACGGTTCTATTAAGAATTTTACCCCTACAACGTTTATTTTCGGTGCAAAATCTGCCCCTGGCTATAAGAGAGCAAAAGCTATTATCAAATATATAAATGAAATAGCAAAAATAGTTTCTTCCGACCCCGAAACTAAAGATTTAATCAATGTTGTATTCGTACAGAACTATAATGTTTCGTATGCTGAAAAACTTGTTGCAGGTGCTGATATTTCAGAACAGATTTCGACAGCAGGTACTGAAGCTTCCGGTACAGGAAACATGAAACTTATGCTTAATGGTGCTGTTACCCTTGGAACTTATGATGGAGCAAACATTGAAATAGTTCAGGAGGCTGGAGAAGAAAATAACTATATCTTTGGTGCTAAAGTTGAAGAACTGGAAAAAATAGTTCCTGATTATGACAGCAGAAAAGTTTTCTCCTCTAACGAAAAAATAAAGAAAGTTGTTTCCACTTTGATAGACGGTACAGTTTCGGACGGTGGCAGTGGTGATTTCCTTGAACTCTACACCTCACTCCTTGACGGTGCAAGCTGGCATGCTCCTGACCATTATTATCTCCTTGGCGACCTTGAAAGCTATGTCCAGACTAAACTTAAATCTAATCAGGACTATGCTAACGACAGATTGGCTTTCGCTAAAAAGCAATGGCTTAATATGTGTAATGCCGGTAAATTCAGTTCAGACAGAACAATTGCCGATTATGCAGAAAATATCTGGAATATAAAATAATATTATCCTTTAGAAATCAAAAACCTCGAAATTGGAAAATCTCCAAAATCGAGGTTTTTTTTATTTTGATAAATCTTCAATAACCTTATCAAGAATCACAAAATCTCTGTCATAAATTTCCTGCATTTCCTCCTCATCAGAATAAAGTAAATTACAAGGTTTTCTTATTCCTATATATAAGTCGCCTGTAACATCTTCTTTATCTATACCTATTCTTTCATAAAAGTCAGTATTTTTAAGGAAAAAACCATAGCTTCTTACCTGAACATTATCCGGATATATTTCAGACAGGTCAACAAGCGTATTCTCTGAATCAATTACTTCATTTATATTTCCTCCGCCTATAACTATAACCGCATCAGCAGATTGCATTTCAGTAGTAAGTTTTGTGTCATTACCTAACTGATAGTTTTGATAATCACTATCAGAATAAGGAATATAATATGTTGAAACTTTGATTTCACCATTTTCATTGAAATCTTCTGCAAATGTTTCAAAGTAATCTTCCAATTCAGCAGAATTTCCAATAGTATCGTTATCACACAACACCAAAACAATCATATCCGGATTAGGACGAACTATATAAGTATATGCAAGATAACCTGCAAGCGATACAAAAAATATCGCAAGAAACAACCACCATTTATTATGATAGAAAAAATTAATAATTTTTTTCCATAAAGAAAGCTTTATTTCCTGAGGCTGTTCTTCATGAATTGTTTCGCTTTCTTCAATTACGCCTTGTTTCAATCGCATAAGTTCAATACGTTCTTCACGGATTTTTTTATCATATTCCTGTTGTTTCTGACGTTGACGCAATTCTGCCTGCTGACGCATTTCCATTTCCTGCTTTTCACGTAATTCTTTTGCAGACTGAAAAACGCTTTTTTTAACATCAATTTTTTTCTCGTCATTATCTTCATGACTTTTTTTATCGTTCTGCATATTTCCTCCGTTTTATAAAGTAACACTATACTTTTACTACACATAATAAAATTTGTTTTATTTTTCTATTTTTCACCACAAAATGATAAAACATATTATAACATAACAATTATCCATTGTCAAGAGTTTTTTGTTAATTTTAAATAATACAC